>JBBDQU010000003.1 GCA_040905865.1 Alphaproteobacteria bacterium | reverse complement strand
AGCCTGGTCCCAAGCGGAAAGGGGCCGCAATATTGCGTTTTTCCGCAGCCTGCTAGAACACATCCTCGGCCGGCGCCGGGGGCAGGACGCGGATCGATGTGATCTGGTTTCGCTGGCGCCGCAGGATTTCAAAGCGGAATCCGTAAAATGTGAAGACCTGGCCCGGTTCGGGGATGCGCCGGGCTTCATGCAGGATCAGCCCGGCGAGGGTTGAAGCGGCCTCGTCCGGCAGGGCCCATTCGAACTCCCGGTTCAAATCGCGCAGCGTGACCGATCCGGCAATGACATAGGACCCGTCCGGCTGGCGCCGGGCGCCGGAAACGGCAATATCATGCTCGTCTTCGATGCTGCCGACGATTTCCTCCAGGATATCTTCCAGCGTCACGATTCCCATGACGGCGCCGTATTCGTCGATCACGATGGCGAAATGTTCGCGCCGTTCCTGAAAGGCCTGCAACTGGTCCAGCAGTGTCGTGGTTTCGGGGATAAACCACGGCTTTGCCGCCAGCGCCAGAATATCCGAAGTCAATATTGTCGCATCCTTTGCGCGCAGTTCGCGCAGCAGCGGTTTCGCGTGCATGACGCCGACGATATTGTCCGGTTCGTTCAGGTACAGGGGAATCCGCGTAAAGGGACTGGCCAGCATCTGGTCGATGATGTCCTGAACGGGATCGCCCGCGTTGATCAGCGTCACGTTCCGGCGATGCGTCATGACGTCTTCGACCGCAACGGTGTCGAGATCCAGGATGCTGCGCAGCATCAGCCGTTCCTGCCGGACGTCCGGATCGGGGCCTTCATGCAGGTCTATCGCGCCGCGCAGTTCCTCTTCGCTTTGCGTTATGCCCAGGTCGCCGGTCAGCTTGATCCCGAAGGGCATGACTGCCAGCCGCACCAGAAGCTGGATGGTATGGGTTAACGGCGACAATATGAATACCACGATTCGGACAGCCGGCGCCACGCGCAGCGCTGTCTCGTCGGCATTGCCGATGGCGTAGGTCTTCGGCAGGACTTCGGCGAAAATGACAATCAGCAGCGTCATGATCAGGGTGGCATAGGCGACACCCGCATCGCCGAAGAAAATCAGCAGCGTGTAAGTCGCGAGGACCGACGCCAGAATATTGACGACGTTGTTGCCCACCAGGATCGCGCCGATCAGCCGGTCCTTCCGGTCCAGCAGGTCGAGCAGGATCTGCGCGCGCCTGTCGCCCTGCTTGGCGAGCCGGTGCAGCCGCTGACGGGAGGCTGCGGTGAGCGCCGTTTCCGATCCCGAAAAAAACGCCGACATAATCAGCAGCGCAAATATAGCGAGAACGATGATGTAATCGGTGCCCGTCATCCTGTCGCAGCTTCCTCCAGCGTCGCGAGAATGTCTTGTTCGCGCACGTCGCGACTGAGGAAGGCTTGCCCGATACCGCGGGTCAGCACGAATGTCAGCTGTCCATCCTTCACCTTTTTGTCCCGGGCCATATGCCCCAGCAGCTTCCGCGGACTCCAGGTCATCCCCTGGATGGGACGAAGCCCGGTTTCCAGCCCGATGACGCCGAAATGCCGGTGTACGCGTGCGGCATCTTCCGCAGGGCATAATCCCATGAGAACGGACAGGTCGAACGCCATGGCCATGCCGATGGCGACGCCTTCGCCATGCAGCAGGATGTCGCTGAATCCCGATTCCGCTTCCAGCGCATGGCCGAAGGTATGGCCGAAATTCAGCAGGGCGCGGCGGCCGGATTCGCGTTCGTCGCCCGCCACGATATTCGCCTTCGCCTGGCAACTGGTCATGACCGCATGGCGACGGGCTTTCGAATTTCCGTCGCACAGTGCGGCGCCGTGGCCTTCGAGCCAGTGAAAAAATTCCGGGTCGTCGATCAGGCCGTATTTCACGACCTCCGCATAGCCCGCCAGCAACTCGCGTTGCGGCAGGGTGTCGAGCGCGCCGGTATCGGCAAGCACGAGCCGGGGCTGGTGGAACGCGCCGATCAGGTTCTTGCCATGGGGGGCGTTGATCGCCGTCTTGCCGCCGACGGAACTGTCGACCTGCGCCAGCAGTGACGTCGGGATCTGGATATAGTCGATGCCGCGCAGCAGAATGGCGGCGGCGAATCCGGTAATGTCGCCGATCATGCCGCCGCCCAGCGCGATCAGCGTGGTGGACCGCTCGATCCCATGCGAAAGAAGCGTGTTCAGAAGGTGCTGCAAATTCGCGAAATCCTTGGTGCCGTCACCGGGCGGCAGTATAACGGCCTCGCTTGCGACGCCGGCCTGCTCCAGGCTGTGCTGCAGCGCCTCCAGGTACAGCGGCGCGATATGCGCGTCCGTGACGATAATGGTCCGGTCGAGCTTCAGGAACGGTTTGATATGGCGGCCCGCGGCGGCCAACAACCCTTCGCCGATGAGGACGTCGTAGCTTCTGTCGCCCAGTTCAACATGGACCGAATCGTGGCTGCTCACGCCAGTTCTCCTTTTTCGCTGACATATTGCGTTACCGCCCTTATCACCCGGTTGACCACGTCTTCGGGCGGTCCGTCGAAACTGTCGACCGTGATATCGGCTTCGGCATAAACCGGGTAGCGCTTTTCAACCAGCTTTTCCAGTGTTGCGCGCGGATCCGCGGTCATCAGCATGGGACGATCCGACCGCCGGCTGACCCGTTGCCACAAGACATCAAGATCGGCCCGCAGCCAGACCGAAATGCAGCGCCCCCGAATCGCCTGGCGGGTTCCGGGGTCGATAAAGGCGCCGCCGCCCGTCGCCAGGACATGAATCGGCCGCTCCAGCAGTCGTTCGATAACCCGGCGTTCGCCGCTGCGAAATGCCGCTTCGCCATAGGTTTCGAAAATATCCTCGATGGAGCACCCGGCCGCGGACACGATTTCGTCATCGGCGTCGACGAAGGGAACGCCGAGGCGCGCGGCGATCCGGCGTCCGATAGCCGTTTTCCCCGCCCCCATCATGCCGACCAGAACAAGTGTTTTAGGCAGTTTCAGTGTCGTCTTGGCTGTCATTGCGTTCGAATGGGATCGGAGGATTGATTGAACCGGGTACCGGTCGTCTATAAACTGCCGTAGAATCGTCATAGTCAAGATATAGCGTTGACTCGAACCAACCGCGAGGTTCGTGTCGCTAATAGGGATTCCATGAGAAGTATCACAAAGATCCTGGCTATCCTGTTTGTCACAGCATTGGCCGGCCTCGGCGTTTTCCTGGCAACCTGGGATATTCCGGCACCGTCGCAGAGTGTCGAGAAAGTGCTTAGCGATGACCGTTTTCCGCGTTAGATGCCTCACCGTCGTGTCCGGCATGTTTCTGTCGGCAACTGTCCTGTCGGCGGCGCCGATCCCTGGCGCTGTTTCCAACGGGGACCAGGTCGCACAGGCAGGGCCCCTGCGCCTTGTCCCGCGGGAGCGCCGTGAGCCGGCGCCAGAGACGCTGAACCGGCAGTCCGATCCGTTGCCGGGTGCGCCGTCCTCGTCACCGCGACGCGCCATCCAGGATATCGAGGTCAATACGCTGGACGGCCTGGACCCCGATGAAGCGGGAACACTGTTTACCGATAACGGCGGCCTGGGCGCCGCGGTCTGGGACGGCATGCCGCGCGGTCTCGTCGAGCAGCTGGTCCAGCGTATTCCGGTCACCATTCAGTCGCCGACGATGCGCGACATCCTGCGGCGATTGCTGCTGACTGCGGCGGCGCTGCCACCCGCCGAGGGCGATTCGGCCGGCAGGCTGATCGCCATCCGCGCTGAGCGGTTGCAGGCGATGGGGCTGCTTGGTTCGGCGGCGGACCTGATCGCGATTGCGCCGAACCGGACTACCGATGCGATGCTGCAGCAGTTGAGCGCCGAAAATGCCCTGATCCGCGGCGATATTGGCGGCGCCTGCGTGGAGTCGCGCCGTCAGGGCCAGCGCCTGGAGGAATTGTTCTGGCAGCAGTTGTTGATTTACTGTCAGGCCGTGCAGGGCGACACCCGGGGCGCCGCGCTGGGCGCGAACCTGCTGGCGGAAACAGGCCAGATGAACGATCCGCTATTTGTCTCGTTGATCGACCGCCTTGTGTCCGGCAACGCGGTGACGGTGGACAGTCTCCCCGGGCCGACGCCGATTCTGCTGTCGCTGATGCGGACCACCAATGTTCCGGTGCCGGCGGACGCGGTAGATCAGGCGATTCCGTCCGTTCTGGGGATGATTGCGGCAAGCCCCCGGACACCGAGTGAGGTTCGTCTCGCCGCGGCCGAGCGCGGCGCCCTGTACGGCGCGATAACGGCGGATCGGCTGGCCGAGGCCTATGCCAGCATCGAATTCTCGAAGGAGGATCTGGACAATGCGCTGAGCATTGCGGATGTGACGCGTTCGCCGCGTGGCAGGGCATTGCTGTATCAGGCGGCGCTTGTGCATAGCGTGCCCACGGCACGGGCGGCGGTGCTGCAGAAGGCGCTGAACGTCGCGCACGAGGACGGTTGGTACGCATTGATGGTGCGGGTCTATGAAACCCTGCTGACCGCTCTTGAGCCGAGCGGCGAATTAAGCTGGTTTTCCGTCGATGCGGGCCGCGCGCTGTATTCGCTGGATCGCGCCGATCTGGCCCGGCGCTGGCTGGACGCATTGCGAGGGGCGACGTCGCGCGATCCTGGAGCCGCTGATTCGGCCGACGCCATGTGGGTCATTGCGTCGCTGGCTGAAATGACGACGGAAGGGTCATCCGCGCCCGATGCGTCGACGCCGGTTGAATCGCGGAATCAGGTCGGGCGGATACCGCGGCGCGTGGAAAGCGTCCCGGTATCCGCCCTGCCCGTGCAGGGCGCTGCGCAATCGGTCCGACCCGCGTCGACAGGCGCTTTGCCGCACATCGGGACCGATACCGCCGCCGCCGATGCCTGGCGCGCGGCCTTGCGGGAACGGGAGCCGAAAACCGCCGTGCGCCGCATCGCCGATGCCTATATGCTCCTGACGGCGGCAGGCGTCGTCGTCGGTGACGCCGAATGGCGCGCCCTGCTGGGCGATTCAGGTGCGCGGATGTCGGTAACGCCGGATCCCGCGTACCGCGCAATGCTGGCGCGGGCGTCCGTTCACGGGCGGCGCGGCGAAACGGTGTTGCTTGCGGCGCTGATGCTGGGCGAATCGGGGCCGGCAGAGATGGACATTACCGTTCTTGCCGAAATTGTGTCCGCCCTGCGGTCGGTCGGCCTTGCCGCGGAAGCGCGCCGTATTGCGCTGGAAATTGCTGTACAGGCGGGGATTTAGGCCATTTCGGATCAGCTCGAACCTTTCCTGGAAATGATGGCCGCGGAGCGCGGCGCTTCGGCGAACACGATTGCCGCCTACGGTCGCGACCTGCAGAACTATCTGGCCTATCTTCACGTACAGGGCAAGGCGGCGGCGACGGCGTCGAGCGACGATATCCGCGGATATCTGGCCGGCTTCGATGCGGCTGTTGCGCCGAGTACGGCGGCGCGGCGCCTGTCATCCATACGGCAGTTCCATCGTTTCCTGCATGTCGACTCGGTTCGCGGCGACGATCCGACGGTTGTGCTGGACAGCCCGCGCCAGGGCCGTGTCTTGCCGAAAGTATTGAGCGAGGACGACGTATCGCGGTTGCTGGCGGCGGCCCGGCGGCGCGGCGACGCCAACGGATTGCGCATGGCCGCCATGCTGGAACTGCTGTATGCGACCGGGTTGCGGGTTTCGGAACTGGTCGGCCTGCCATTGTCCGCCTGCGCCCGGGACCGGGAGTTCCTGATCGTGCGCGGCAAGGGCGACAAGGAACGGCTGGTGCCACTGAACCGGCCGGCCTGCGACGCCGTGGACGAATACCGGAAAGTGCGCCGCAAGCATATTCCCGGCGGCGGTGAGTCGCGATGGCTGTTTCCGTCGCGCGGGGCGGAAGGCCACCTGACCCGGCAGCGTTTTGCGCAGATTCTGAAAAAACTGGCCCTGTCAGCCGATATAGACCCGCGCCTCGTCAGCCCGCATGTGCTACGTCATGCCTTTGCCAGCCACCTGCTGGCCAATGGAGTGGATTTGCGCAGCGTACAGAAAATGCTGGGACATGCGGACATTTCAACCACGCAGATCTATACACATGTACTCGATACCCGGCTGCAGTCGCTGGTCGACAGGGCTCATCCCCTTGCAATCGCCGCAGCAGGAAAAGACAGCAACGCCATGACGGATACGGAACGCCACACAAAATGAACACGTTTCTGGAATTTGAACGGCCGATCGCCGAACTCGAAAACAAGATCGAGGAATTAAGGCACCTGTCTGATTCCGGTAACATCAATATTGCCGATGAAGTCGGGAAGCTGCAGAACGAGGCCGACCGGCTGTTGCGGCAGACCTATGCCAATCTCGATCCCTGGCAGAAAGTCCAGGTTGCGCGGCAGCCGGAACGGCCGCACTGCATCGATTACCTGAACGCCCTGATAGACGACTTCACGGTGCTGGCGGGCGACCGGGCCTATGCCGAAGACCTGGCCGTTATCGGCGGGATCGGGCGGTTCCGGGGCTATTCCTGCGTCGTGATCGGCACGGAAAAAGGCGCCGATACAACTACACGGGTCAGGCGTAATTTCGGCATGGCGCGTCCCGAAGGCTACCGCAAGGCGCAGCGGCTGATGGCGCTGGCGGACCGTTTCAATCTGCCGGTGATGACGTTTGTCGATACGACCGGCGCCTATCCCGGAGTCGGCGCGGAAGAGCGCGGCCAGGCCGAAGCCATCGCCCGGTCCATCGAGGTCTGCCTTGGCCTGGAAACGCCCCTGGTGAGCGTGATCATCGGCGAAGGCGGTTCCGGCGGCGCGATGGCGCTTGCTGCGGCCAACACGGTGCTGATGCTTGAACACAGCATCTATTCGGTCATCGCGCCGGAAGCCTGTTCGTCGATCCTGTGGCGCAGCGTCGATCAGGCCCGCGTCGCGGCGGAGGCGCTTCGCCTGACGGCGCAGGACATGCTGGAATTCGGCGTCATCGACAGGATCGTCCCCGAGCCCGTCGGCGGGGCCCATCGTGAACCCGCCAGGGCGATCGAGGATGTCGGCGATGCGCTGGCGGACGCGCTGGAAGCCCTGCGCGGGCTGGATGGCGCGACACTGCGCCGGCAGCGCCGCGAGAAATTCCTGCGGATGGGCGACCGCGGCATCGGCTGAGCGCTACCGCCCGGTTTCAGAATTTGCCATGGCAATGTTTGTACTTCTTGCCCGACCCGCAGGGGCAGGGCGCGTTGCGCTGGACCTTGCCCCATGTTTCGGGATCTTCGGGCACGACCTCGGCCGCGGGACGCCGCCGGGTCGCAACGACGGTGGCGCCGCCGGCAGCGGCGGCCGGGTCCTCACGGGCTTCTTCCATTACCGGCTGTTCGCGCTGGAACAGCTGTTCGGGCGGCGCCTTTGTCTGAAATTCGATATGGCACAGGACGCTGGTCACCTGTTCGCGGACGTTGTTCAGCATCAGCTCGAACATGGCGAAGGCTTCGCTCTTGTATTCGTTCAGCGGGTCGCGCTGCGCATAGGCGCGCAGGTTGATGCCCTGCCGCAGGTGGTCGAGCTGCAGCAAATGGTCCTTCCAGCTTTGATCCAGAATCTGCAGCAGCAGGCTTTTCTCCGCCATGCGCATCAGTTCCGCGCCGTAATTTGCAACCTTGCCGGCCAGCTTGCGGCCGACCGCATCGTTGATCCGTGCTTCGATTTCCTCGTCGGCGATGCCTTCTTCCCTGGCCCAGTCCTGTACCGGCAGGTCCAGCCCGAACAGGCGCCGGCATTCCTCGTGCAGGCGGGCGATGTCCCATTGTTCGGCGTAAACGCCCGGAGGGATGCAGCTTTTCACCAGATCCTCGATAATCTGCTGGCGCATTTCCAGCACGTCTTTCTGGACCTCTTCGGCGCGCATCAGTTCCTTGCGCTGTTCGTAAATGACCTTGCGCTGGTCATTCATCACATCGTCGTATTTCAGAAGCTGCTTGCGGATATCGAAATTGCGCGCCTCGACCTTCTGCTGCGCCTTTTCCAGCGCCTTGTTGATCCAGGGGTGGATGATGGCCTCGCCGTCTTCCAGCCCGAGCTTGCGCAGCATCGAATCCATGCGCTCAGAACCGAAGATGCGCATCAGGTCGTCTTCCAGGCATACGAAGAACTTGGAATCGCCGGGATCGCCCTGGCGGCCGGCCCGGCCCCGCAGCTGGTTATCGATCCGGCGTGATTCGTGCCGTTCCGTGCCCAGAACATAAAGCCCGCCGGCGGCGCGCACGATTTCCTTCTTTTCGGCGATTTCGGCTTCGATTTCCTTCGTATGCGCCGCGCGCCTGGCGTCGTCGTCGATATCCCGCAATTCGCGGATCAGCCGCATTTCCAGGTTGCCGCCAAGCTGGATGTCGGTGCCGCGGCCCGCCATGTTGGTTGCGATCGTCACGGCCTCCGGTATGCCCGCATCGGCAATGATGAACGCTTCCTGTTCGTGCTGGCGGGCATTCAGTACATTGTGCCTGATGTTCTGCTTTTTCAGGACAGCGGACAGTTCCTCGGAACTTTCGATGCTGACCGTACCGACCAGCACTGGCTGCTGGCGCGCGCGGCATTCCTGGATCTGCTTGACGATGGCGTCGAATTTCTCGCGCTTGGTCCGGTAGACCTCGTCGTCCTGGTCGTTGCGGATCATGGGCCGGTTGGTCGGCACCTCGACGACTTCCAGCCCGTAGATTTCCGCGAATTCGCCGGCTTCCGTCAGCGCCGTGCCGGTCATGCCGGAAAGCTTCGGGTAAAGCCGGAAGTAGTTCTGGAAGGTGATCGAGGCCAGCGTCTGGTTTTCCTGCTGGACCGTGACGCCTTCCTTCGCTTCCAGCGCCTGGTGCAGCCCTTCGGAAAAGCGCCGGCCCTCCATCATGCGGCCGGTGAATTCATCAATGATGACGACCTTGTCGTTGGCGACGATGTAATCCTTGTCGGCCTGGAACAGGGTATGCGCCCGCAGCGCCTGGTTGACGTGATGGACGACCGAAATGTTCTGCGGGTCGTACAGATTGCCGGATTCGATGATGCCCTCGTCCACCAGCAGTTGTTCGATATGCTCCGTGCCGGCTTCGGTCAGCGTGACGTTGCGCTGTTTTTCCTCTTTTTCGTAGTCCTCCGCCGTCAGCTTTGGAATCAGCTTGTCGATCTTGTGGTACATTTCGGAAAAATCGTCGGTCGGACCCGAAATGATCAGCGGCGTGCGCGCTTCGTCAATCAGAATGGAATCGACCTCATCGACGATCGCGAAGTTGAAGTCGCGCTGGACCATTTCGTCCAGAGAGAATTTCATGTTGTCGCGCAGATAGTCGAAACCGAATTCGTTGTTCGTGCCATAGGTCACGTCGGCGGCGTATTGTTCGCGCCGCTGGTCGTCGTTCAGGCCGTGCACGATACATCCGACCGTGAGGCCCAGAAATTTATAGATCTGGCCCATCCATTCCGAATCGCGGCTGGCCAGATAGTCGTTCACGGTGACGACATGAACGCCCTTGCCCTCCAGCGCGTTGAGGTAGACCGCGAGGGTAGCGACCAGAGTCTTGCCTTCGCCGGTTTTCATTTCTGCGATCTTGCCCTGATGCAGCACCATGCCGCCGATCAGCTGCGTGTCGAAATGCCGCTGTCCAAGCGTCCGTTTGGCGGCTTCACGAATTGTTGCGAAGGCGTCGACCAGGATGTCGTCCAGCGTTTCGCCATCAGCCAACCGTTTCCGGAATACGTCGCTTCGCGCCCGTAGCGCATCGTCGCTAAGCGCCGCCACGTCCGGCTCCGCCGCGCCGATAGCGTCGACAATTCCTTGTAACGACTTGATAAATCTGTCGTTTGGGGTTCCAAATACCCGTCGGAGCATGCCGCCGATCATAAGAACCTCGAATCCGGAGTTACAGATTGAGAGCCCCCCAAGCCGTTTGGCGGACCCGTAGCCGCGAATCGCGGCATACTAGGCTTGTCAAATAAGGTCCCCTGCATCGACTGTCAACGCCGCGAAGACGCGACATTCGTGCTGCCTTGTCTGTTCCAGGAGGATATGGTTTATGCCATTACACAACTACGCGGGGCGTCTACGCCCCGTACCCCTGAAGGAGATTGTCGATGCCCCGCCTGTCCCATGCCCTCGCAGTTCTTGCCATTTTGTTGCCCGCGACGGCCGTTCCGGGACTCTCGGTCGCACAGACGGAACCGGATATTCCCGTCGCTGTCGTTGACGGGCAAAAGATCATGCGCAGTACGGTATTGCGTGAATACGAAAGCTTGCCGGACTCGATCAAGCAGCAGGGCGGGCTTGAGGCGATATATCCGCGCCTGCTCGACCGGATCATTCAGCAGCAGTTGCTGGTGACGGAAGGTCGCAAGAAGAATATGGCGAAGGATCCGGACGTTATCGCCCGCATGAAGTATCTGGAAGATGCGGTGATAGGGGAATTCTACCTGAACCGGCTGATCGAACAGAATATGGCGCCCGATTTTCTGGAAAACCAGTACAAGGCGTTCCTGGCGCAAAACCCGCCCACGGAACAGGTCCATGCGCGGCATATCCTGCTGAAAACCGAAACCGACGCCACGAACGTTATCGGCCATCTTGCCGCCGGCAAGGATTTCGAGGACGCGGCGAAGGAATTTTCGACCGGGCCCAGCGCGCCGAACGGCGGCGACCTGGGATTCTTCAAGAGGGAAGATATGGTGAAGCCGTTCGCCGATGCCGCCTTTGCCATGAAGGCCGGAGAGATCAGCAAGGCGCCGGTGAAGACGCGCTTCGGCTACCATGTCATTCAGGTCGTCGAGCGCCGGACGAACGAACCGCCGAGCTTTGAGGAGATGAAGCCGCAGCTGATGCAGCGCGCCGGCCGCAACGTCGCAATTGATGTAATGTCAAAGCTGATGGAAAGCGCTAATGTGGAACGGTTTGAACTCGACGGCACGCCGATGGAATCGGCGCCGACGGTTGCTCCGAATCCGTAACAGGTCAGAAATGCTGAAAAAATCCCCACTCGCACCTGCCAGTTTCCCATCGATACCCGAAATTCCCGGCGTTACCATCACGGGCCAGCATGTCGGTCTGAAAGCCGACCCGAAGGTGAAGGACATGATGATGGCCTGCCTGGAGGCGGGCACGACCATCGCCGGCGTCTTCACGACGTCGAAATGTCCGTCCGCGCCGGTTGACTGGTGCCGCAGGGTCCTGCCGGGCGGCATGGTCCGCGCCATCGTCGTCAATTCCGGCAATGCGAACGCCTTCACGGGTATCGCCGGCGACAGGGTCGTCGACGCGACGGTCGAGGCCGCGGCAAAACTGGCCGGATGCAAGAAGGAGGAAATCTTCGTTGCCTCCACGGGCGTGATCGGCCAGCCGGTACCGCCGGACCATATCGCAAAGCGTCTGCCAAAGCTGTTCAAGGCGGTAAAGCCGAATTCATGGCAGCTGGCGGCGCGGGGCATCATGACGACGGATACCTTCCCCAAGGGATCCGTGCGGAAGGCAAAGATCGGCGATGCCGAGGTGACCATTGCGGGATTTGCCAAGGGTTCCGGCATGATCGCGCCGGACATGGCGACGATGCTCGGATTCCTGTTCACCGATGCGAAAATTCCGGCGAAGGTGCTGCAATCAGTCCTGAAATCGGCGACGGACAAATCGTTCAACAGTATCACGGTCGACAGCGATACCTCGACCAGCGACACGGTCCTGTTCTGCGCCACGGGCAGGGGCGCGAAGCATCCAGCGGTAACGTCGGCGGGGGATAAACACCTGAAGGAATTCCGGCGCGCGCTGGAAGAGGTCATGACGGACCTCGCCATCCAGATCGTCCGCGATGGCGAAGGCGCCCAGAAGCTGGTGACCATCGACGTGGCGGGCGCCGTTTCGGCGGCTTCGGCGCGGCGCATCGGCCTGTCGATCGCGAATTCGCCGCTGGTCAAGACGGCGATTGCCGGCGAGGACGCCAACTGGGGCCGGATCGTCATGGCGGTCGGCAAGGCCGGCGAGCCGGCGGACCGCGACAGGCTGTCTGTTTCCATGGGCGGCGTGCCGATCACCCGGCAGGGGCAGGTCGTGGACGGATACGATGAAACGCCGGTGGCCGCGCATATCAAGGGACAGGAAGTGCATATCGGCGTCGATATCGGTCTCGGCCGTGGCAAGGCGCGGGTCTGGACCTGCGACCTGACGCATGGCTACATCGAAATCAACGCGGACTACCGGTCCTGAACGACGGGCGTGACATGCCGTCCGGATGCTGGGATGCCGGCGGTAATGCGCCCCGCGCGAATCTTCCGATTATCCTTGTGGCCGCTGCGGCGCTGGTCGACCCGGACGGCCGGGTGCTGATCGCCCGCCGTCCGCCGGGCAAGGCCATGGCGGGGCTCTGGGAATTCCCCGGCGGCAAGGTGCACGACGGCGAGACGCCCGAAGCCGCGCTGGTCCGCGAACTGCACGAAGAAATCGGCATCGATACGCGGCAAAGCTGTCTGGCGCCGATTGCCTTCGCCAGCCACAGCTATGACGATTTTCACCTGCTGATGCCGCTGTTTGTCTGCCGTGTCTGGAAAGGGCGCCCGGCGCCGCGCGAAGGGCAGGAACTCACCTGGGTCCGCCCGGCCCGGCTTGGCGACTACCCGATGCCGGCGGCGGATATCCCGCTGGTCGCGATGTTACGGGACATTCTGTAGCGCGTTAGCGCCTTTCCGCAGTTAGACGAATCGCGGGGATTCCCAAGGACGTCGATTTGTGAATCAAGCTGGCCAGGTCGCGCCCGGCCTCGCCGGCCTGCCGGTCCGCCTGCCCCGTCTGTTCGGCGAGACCGCGCCAGTTGCGGCTCGTCTGTTCGCCGGCGACTTCGGCGCCGATCACGACAACTTCGACGGCTTCGGGCCAGTCGTCGGAAAATGCGACAGGCGATTGGTCGGTGATCATCGGCAAGGCGGCGTCTCGCATCCGGTTGGCGACGGCAATACCCCGAATCCTTAGCGCAGCGCGCCGGGCCTGTCGATTGGAGGCGGCGAGGGCGAATAGAGATATCCTATAATAGGATTTTTATCTTGATTCATGTTATTTGCTGTAGTAGATTGCAGTGACAAGCGGGCGACATGCGCCCGCACACAGGCCGTCCCATCGGGGCGGCCTCAGACCGCTGACAAACCCCGTCGGATTTCCGGCGGGGTTTTCCTTTTGA
>JBBDQU010000002.1 GCA_040905865.1 Alphaproteobacteria bacterium | reverse complement strand
TCATAAGAATCCTGTTCGTCCCTCAGCGCATTAACAATTTATGATTCAGCCCTGGGACGAAATCCGGCACGGCCGGCCCGACAAGTCGGGCGCGACTTGACCCCCCGTCCCCCCCGGCCTATATCACGCGCCGTGATCCGGTGGGGTGGCCGAGTGGTTAGGCAGAGGATTGCAAATCCTTGCACGCCGGTTCGATTCCGGCCCTCACCTCCAGATCGCCTGTCACGAGGGCAGCGCAACTCTTCTGTACCAGAAGGCTTTGCAATGCGGCAGGGTGTCTGATATAAGCGCGCGCGTATGTTGTCCGGGTAACCTCCGGGTGGCATGCCGTACTGATCCGCGGTAGCTCAGTTGGTAGAGCAGGTGGCTGTTAACCACCTTGTCGCAGGTTCGAGTCCTGCCCGCGGAGCCAATAAATTGAAGGGGTTAGCCTGTTTCGGGCTGACCCCTTTTTTCACCTGTAAACCACCTGGAATCCGTTTAATCACCCGACCAGCGGGTACGCATGCCGGCCTCAATTGCAAGTGCCGGTCAAATTTCGGAGGTCAGCGTTCGCGGGACCGTCACACGCCGCGACGCGATATCCGGCGGTCCCAGTTCCGGCTGTATACGCGTTGATCGCCTTCGTATGCGTCCAGTTCGGCCGTAAGATGGAAATGTTCCTCGGTGCAGTTGAGCCGCGTCCTGTTTTTCACGCGCGTTCGCCAGTCGCCGCGTCGCAAGCCACGCGTCGACCGGACTTCGGCGGAAATCGACTGAAAGTCGTCACCAACGGATGAATACCATTCTTCGGTCTTCGTCTCGTAGTCGATTTCATTATCCGAAATATGTTCCGTGCCGCCGTCGTCCACGACATGAAGCGTGTGGCGATCCTTGGCGAGATCGTAGATGACGTGCCAGTTGTGCTGCGTGGCGGATCGTTGCTCCACATGAACCGGTGGCGACGCCTCGGCGGGTTGGAATGCGATGCGGGCGTCGGCTGCACGTTTCGGGCGCACCGGCAGGTAGAGACGGCAGCCACTCGTGAATACGCGCAGCCTTACCGCTTTTGGCGCCGGCCAGATCAGGGGCCAGTAGCTGGTGGAAACGGCAAGGCGTATGCGATGCCCCTTCGGAAAGACCTGCGCCATATGGTTCAGCTGGATAGAAGTCCGATACTTGCGCCCGGTATCGATGCGGCGCAAAACGCGGTGGTCGTCGTCATGCGAAAGATTGCGTACGCCATAGCTGACGCGCGTTACCTTGTTGTCAGGCTGGACATCCGATATCCGCAACGCGACGACGGCGAGCGGTTGATCCGCCTTATATTCGAGTTCGACAATCGGTGCGCCCAGAATCTCGATATTCTCGTCAAGCCGGTCACTATCGAACACAAGCGCACCGCCATCCTCCTGGCGCTGGTCGTGGGGGAGATCGGGTGTTGCCGCATAGGAACACCATTTGCCGGCGAACAGCCCGTTCGTCAGCGGCGACTGCAGCGAAAGGGAAAAATCTTCATCGCGATCCGCCGCAATAGCCACCTGCTCCATCCGCGGCTCGTCGACGAGACGGCCTAACGAGGAAAGCGCATATGCCCTTGTTTCTATTCGCGGTGACGGCCATTCCGTTTCGCCGACCCAGCGGCCCGGGCGCGTTGCCGCGAGCGTCGTTGGCGGGATCGATTCCTGCATCCATGCCCGAACCATCGGCTCGTTCATGATACCGGTATCGATCCCCTTGAGCCACCGGTCCCACCAACGCAGACACTCCTGCAGGAAGCCAATGGCCGGTCCCGGTTCGCCGATGTGAGGATACTTGTGGCTCCACGGGCCGACCAGTCCCAGACGGGGGACCTGCAAATTTTCCATCATACGGAAAACCGCATTTGTGTATCCGTCCGCCCAGCCCGAAGCCGCCATGACCGGGCATTTTATCGCCGACCAGTCCTCACAGATCGAACCGTGCCGCCAGTAGTCGTCGCGATACTGGTGTTCCAGCCAGATTCCGAGCCACGGCTCGTTCGCCTCCAGTCGCTGGAACCACATGTTCCGCCATTTTTCACCAACATTGGCAGGGTCCGGTGGAAGCGAATTATAGGCAAACATCTGTGCGGCCCAGGATACGTTGTCGCCCAGCAGGCAACCGCCCATATAGTGAACGTCCTCGGCATACCGGTCGTCTGTCGAGCAGACGGTTATAACGGCCTTGAGCGCCGGCGGCTGACGCGCGGCAATTTGCAGCCCGTTGAACCCGCCCCAGGAAATACCGATCATGCCGACGTCCCCTGTGCACCAGGATTGCGACGCGATCCATTCGATTACGCACGCGCCGTCGACGAGTTCGGTTTCCAGATATTCGTCTCTCAGGATTCCTTCCGAATCGCCGCTGCCACGAAGATCGACCCTGATGCAGGCATAGCCGTGACCGGCAATGTATCGGTGCATCATAGAATCACGCCGAATCGTATGGTCGCTCTTGCGGTAGGGAATGTATTCCAGGATGGCGGGAACCGGGGAATTGCGCGCCATCTCCGGCATCCAAATGCGGGCGGCGAGCTTTGTCCCGTCCGGCATTTCAATTTCCGTGTGGCGGCATTCGGTTACGGCCAGAGCCAGATCTTCGACAAACCTCATGGCCGGATACCTTTTGCGGATGTCCCGGCCGGTTGAAATTCGAAGTGCAGGAAATCCTTGCTCGCTTCGAACTTCTCAATCAGTTCCTTCTCGTCCCGTCCACCGACGAAAACATCGGCAATTTCGTAGCTGTAGCTTTCCTGTTCGGGCAGGTCCGCAAGCAATTGGCCGGGCGCTATCTTGACGTCGACACGAACATCCGGCATCGCCCTTTCAAGCGCGCCGAGCGAAGCCGCATCAGGAACACTAGTCGACCGGCCATTTTCGAATATCCGAATGAAGAACTTTGCAGCGACGGCAAATTCGCCCATGCCGCTGTCCCAGCGCGGCGAGCGGCCGAGAGCGAGATCGACCGGAATCTGGAAGTTCGATTGGCCATCGACTTTGTAGAACAGGTCGGCATGAGACTGCGAAACCCGCGAATTCACCTCAACGACGTCAATCCGCCCGGTGCTGTCGTCGTGGAAAAATTCAATATTGAAAGGACAGTTGTCGTAGCCGAACCGGCGCATGATCTTTGCCGTCTTTTCTTTCATGCGCGCAATAGTCTGTTCATCGAGCGCCGATGGGTACTGATAGCGCGAGAAACTGTGCTCGTTCTCGAGGCGCAGGGAGTCGACGACGCCATAGACGAAAATTTCGCCATCCTGAACGTAGCCTTCAAGCGTAACCTGATCGCCGTGCGATATTATTTCTTCGGCAATACACAGGCTTGCGCCTTTTTCCGCCAGCCGGTCCGGAAGATCGACATTCTCCATGACATACCGGAAGGGAGTTGTATGCGTACGAATGCTGCTGCGGATTTTCTCGAGGGCATCCTGGAATTCCTCCACGTTCCTGATTTCGAAACCGAGTATCGATGAATGACCGACGGCGGGCTTCACCCAGAACGGGAAATCGAGCGTGACGTCGCCCAGCGGATCGTCGTCGAAGGGATAGAATGGGGCGAACTTGGGCGTGTCAACGACCGCAGCCTGTTCTTCGCGGCTCCAGACCTTGTGTTCGCACTTTATGACGCTTTCCACGCTTGCATAGCGAAGGTTGGCGTCGCGGGCGAGAAAGGGCGTTAGTGCGGAAGACGGAAAGTCCCAAAAAGTGATAATCCCTTCGACGCCGCCGGAAATACCGTTTAATCGCTGCAACCCAAGCTGCAGACGCTCCGCGAAAGGGTAGGACTGCTTCTGGATTGCCGTTTCGTTTCGGTCGAGCACCGGAACGAAGCAAATTTCTTCCGCGTCGCGAATAGTCTCCAAGAGATACTTTTCGTTGAAATTATCGTACCCGACGACGGCCACGTTCTTTTTCATTGTCAATGTACCGGCTTGTTTTTCGCTATCTCTTCTGGGTAAACGAAAGCCGATTTCATCGGTTCCTTCCCGAACGCCGGAAGGCCATGCCTAGCGTGATTCAACAAGATAGACCCGCGGCGGAATGCGGACCAACGGACGCAGCGGCGCGTCCCTGGCATTGATGCCGTGGCCGGTGCCGGCCGCCCCCCTAAGCCGCGGTGATCGGATCTCCCTCTATGGATGTCGATTCTCTGCCATCAACGCCGATCGGAACATCCCCGACCAGAGTCGTTCGATAGAATTCACGGTCGAAATCCGAATCGAATATATCGCGCGGCGCCAGGTGGCAGGCCGACCGGTTGTCCCAGAATGCAACGCTGCCGGGCTCCCACTTGAAGCGTACGGTAAACTCTGTCCGCACGAGATGTTCCCACAACAGTTCGAGGATGACCTGGCTCTCGCGTAGCGATAGCCCCGCGATCGATTTCAAATGAATTGGTCCGGCGTAAAGGGCGCGCTCGCCGGTTTCGGGATGAACACGGACGAGCGGATGCTCGGAGACGAGGGTGCGTCTTTTAAGCATATCCTCGTAATTCTTCTCTGCCTTGACCTCCTGGGGCGGCGCGTTCCGGTGAATACCGCGCAGACCGTCGACAAACGCCCGCATTGTCGGTGAAAGCGCGTTATAGGCCGCCACGAGGCTCGTGAACTGCGTATCGCCGCCATAGGGCGGGACAACGACCCCGCGCAGAATCGAGGCCATGGGCGGATTAATGGCCGCCGTGAGATCGGTATGCCAACCGGTCCACGGCCGAAGCAGGACCTGCTCCTGAAAATGGTTTGCCGCACGGTGCTTCGATATCGGATAGATTTCGGGGAATTCACCATCCCCGCCATAGACGACATGACCGGGCGTCAGGGCGCCGAACTGGCGTGAAAAGTCGATGTGCTGGCGATGCGTCATCGGCTGATCCCGAAAAAAGACCACCTTCCACGTCAACAGGGCGGCGCGGATATCGCGCACCTGTTCCGGCGGAAGCGGGCGCGACAGATCGACGCCGCGAATTTCTGCGCCAATATGAATGGCTTGCGGGATAACCTCAACTGACGACGGAGCCGATACAGTATTTTGGGCCATTGCATCCGTTCGCATCTTTAGCTCCCCTTATTGCTGCCGGTCACTGAAAGCAGACGACCGAACGTCAAACTGGAATTCTCATGCGTCATTTTCGCGACCGAACGATATACATGGCATTTCGCCGACATGGCCTCACAGCGAGATCAAGACAGGCACTTCTTCAACGCCCCCGCCCTTTTACTCAAAATGCTGGGCCGAGATCGCGGGGTGGTAGATCGGCTGGATGACATTGCCGGCCGGGTCCTTGATATGGAAGCTGCGCGCGCCATCCGCGTGATCGTGCGGCCGGTCGATGACCGGCACGTCAATCGACTTGAAATAATCGTACCAGGCGTCGAGCGTTTCCCGGCTCTCCACGATGAAACCGAAATGGTCGAAGACGTCGCCGCTTTCAGGGTCCGACTTGGCGCGGGCCAGCGACAGGTTGTCGTTGCCGCAGGTGAGATACACCAGGTTTTCGTTGGCGCGGTTTAGAAGCGTCATCCCCATCACATCGATATAGAACTTCTCGCATTCCTCCAGGTTCTTCACCCGGAAGGCGACGTGGCGAATGCCGCGAAAGGCTGCTGGACGTTCAGTCACAATTGGCTCCAATTCTGCTTTTTAAGGACCGGCCTGCCGCCCCTCAGGCCGCGGCCTCGATTTCGTTCGAGCCCGTTGGCCGGTAGTCGCTGGCATAGGGATCCCGGTCGGTCGGGGCGAGTTCGCTGGCCGGATCGCCGGCGATGCGGTTCGCCTGCAGGATACGGGTTTCATTGAAGTCATAGGGCATGGCGCGATGCATGACGAAGCGGTTGTCCCAGACAACGAGGTCGCCCACGGCCCATTTGTGCGAGTAGACACGCGGCGGCCGGCAGGCGAAATCGACCAGTTCGTCCACCAGCTTCACCGCCGCGTCGTCCTCCATGCCGGGAATCCGGAAGATGTGGCGGCCGATGCAGAGCGACTTGCGCCCGGTGACCGGATGGGTGCGGACCAGCGGCCGCAGCGGCGCGCCCTTGGTATGGTAACCGTAGCCGGTGCCGGTCGGAACCTTGTGGCCGATCTTGGCCTGGCTGGCATAGAGCGAATGGAAGCCGGACAGGCCCGCGATCCGCTTCTTCATGGCATCGTCCAGCGCGTCATAGGCGGCGCGCGTATCGGCGAATTCCGTACCGCCGCCGCTGGACGGGATTACATTCGCCTGCAGCAGCCCCGCCTTGGCCGCGAGCGGCATATAGGTGCTGTCGAGATGCCAGCCCTCGTTGCCGCGCAGCTGCTTGAAGCGGGTTTCCTCGGGCGAGAAGACCTTGCCGGCTTCCTTTTCGTTGCTGATATAGACCGTCTGGCCCTCGGAGCCGGGGCGCGTCACCTCGATCTCGCCGAAGCGGCAGGCGAACCGATACTGATCCTCGGGGCTCAACCCCT
This sequence comes from Alphaproteobacteria bacterium, assembly GCA_040905865.1. NCBI lineage: Bacteria > Pseudomonadati > Pseudomonadota > Alphaproteobacteria > Alphaproteobacteria bacterium. The sequence goes on along the minus strand of JBBDQU010000002.1, from coordinate 56,557 downwards.
GCCCCGGAAAGACCAGAACGCCGTATTTTGGAAACGCATCCTCGACGATTTTCCAGGTGGCGTCGTCCAGGGACGCAAGATCGATATTCGTGATCACGGCGCCCAGAGTGGCGTCGCAGGGTGTGATAACCGGTGCCATGACAACCTCCCGATAGCTGCAGTACGTATGAAGCGAAGCCGCATTATGAGCCCGGTATCACGGTCGCGGCAAGTCCCGCCCTAAACGGCAATCGCCCGCGCGTCTTTCAGGAAGTGCCGGTTGACGGCGCTGTCCGGCCGCGCGGCGAGGCGTTCGTTGGCCATGGAGCGGGCAACGCCCGGCAGGCCGGCGCGGGACGCTGCCACGGTGAGGGTCCAGTCGACGAGGTCGCGCTGGGCGATGCTGCCGCCAAGCCGCCAGAGGTCGACCCGGACAGACAAAAGACGCTCGGCGGCGTCGGCATAATGCCCGTCGGTGAAGTCGGCCATCGCCTCGGCGACCGGCACCGCCAGCTTGCCATAAGCCGGCGCGAGTTCGCCGCCATTGGCCGCCGTCTCCCGCATCACCGCCAGATGGCTGTCATAGGCGGCGCGTTCGCCGGCGCGCAGCGCGGTCATGGCGTAGTGGACATCGTTGAACGGGCTGGTGCGGCCGTTCGCCTTGCCCTGCCATTTGGCGAAGACCGGCGCCCACCGGTCGCCTGCCTCGCAACCCAGCGTTTCCAGCCGCCAGAGCAGCGCGGTCGGGTTGCACATGCTGGTGCCGACCGGTCGGACATACTGCGCGACCTCGTTATCATAGATAGCCAGCGCCCTGTCGTACTGGCCGAGTTCCACGTGGTAGAGCGACTTGTGCCACCAGATGTGCACCCGGTTGGCGTTTTCCGGCGTGTCCCAGAATTTTTCCCGGCTTTCCATCCAGTCGATCCCCTCTTCGGGGCGGCCGGTCATTTCCAGCACATGGGAAACGCCGTGATGCGGCCAGTAACCATACGGCTCGCGCTCCGCCGCCTCGCGCAGAATGGCCTCCGCCTGCGCGTAGTCGCCCGCCTCCTCCAGCCCGAAGCCGTAGAAGGACAACATGATGCCGTAGCCCGGCTGGTTGTCGGACCAGAACGGCAGCGCCCGCGCCCCGCGCGCTGCGGCAAGGTGAAAGCGGCCCTGGAAATTATCGATGCGCAGCGCCGATTGCAGGCCGACAAGGTCATGCGGATAATCCATCAGGTGCCGGTCGAGCACGACTGTCGCGGATTGCCAGCGCCCCTCCGCCGTATGGCGCAGCGCGGCCAGCAGGGCCTGTTCGCGCGCATTCAAGCCGGAGGCGTCCAGCGCCGCGATATGGCTGCGCGCCTGGGCGACGAAACCGGGATCGTTCGATACCGCCAGCAGCCAGCCGCGCAGGATGGCGGCCATCGCGCAATGCGGCGAGTCCGCCTCGACTTTCGCCAGGATCGTATTGGCGTCGCCGTAATTGAGCGTATAGGCGCGCACGGCCTCGTCGAACAGCGCCGCCGCCGCCGCGCTTGCCCCCGTAAGTTCGTGCCCCTGTGCATCGCTGGCCATGATGTTCTCCCGTCACATTCCGTTTTCCGCATGCTATGGTGCATGCCGCCGGCGCGCGGCGCAACAACCGACCCTGAGAGAGAATGTCGCAGCCATCACTGGTTGCTGAAGAGAAGATGCCGGGGAAAACAGAAATCCGCGAAAGTCTGCCGGGTGATATGGCCCGGATCGGGACACTCTATCCGGACGCCTTTCCCGAAGAGGACCTGCTGCCTCTGGTGCGAGACCTCCTGCAGGAAACGGCACTGGTTCTCTCGCTGGTCGGGATCGTCGACGCATCCCTGGCGGGGCATATCCTATTCACGACATGCGGCATGGACGGGAAATCCGACAAACTCGCACTTCTGGGACCGCTCGCCGTCGCCCCTGCCTGCCAAAGGCAGGGGATCGGCAGCGCACTCGTCCGCGCCGGTCTGCAACGGCTGGAAAATGCCGGCGTGACACAGGTCTGCGTGCTCGGCGACCCCGCCTATTACGGGCGTTTGGGCTTTATCCCGGAGGAGGATGTCACACCACCCTATCCCCTGCCGGATGAATGGCGCGGGGCCTGGCAATCGATCAAGCTACGTCATGTCGAGCTGCCGTGCCGGGGCAGGCTTGTCGTACCGCAGCCATGGCGCCAGCCGGCCCTTTGGGGAGCCTGAACCCGGAAGCAGGACTCCGAACAGGTCTGCGGTAATTTTCCGTCAGTCGTCGCGCGGGATCTGGCGGTCGGCCGCGCCGAGATAGCCGCGGTTCCAGGTCGGGGTGATGTGGATTTCGTTCAGGCAGACATGCGGCGGCATCCGGGCGATGAACAGGATTGTTTCGCCCACATCCTCTTCCTGCACCATGCGCGCGCGGTCCTCCGCGCTGGGCGGCGACGGGCGCAGGTCGAGGATTTCCGTCGCCACCTCGCCCGGGCACAGGGCGCAGGCGCGGATGCCCATGTGGCAATTCTCGAAATTGATGCTTTCGCTCATCGCGTTCAGCGCGGTCTTGGCCGAAGTATAGGCGATGCCCGACACGCCGCCGACCCGCTGGCTCGCCATCGACGAGACATTGACGATCAGCCCGTCGCGCTGCTGCCGCATCACCATGAGTGCCGCATGGGACACATTGAACGCGCCGTTCAGGTCGACATCGACGATGGTGTGCCAGTCCTCGCTGGTGATGTCGCGCCAGCGCCGCCGCGGCCGGTTCAGCCCGGCGGAATTGACGAGGATATCGATCCGGCCGTGCCGTTCGACGATCCGCGCGGCGACGGCATTGGCGGCCTCGCTGTCGACAATATCCAGCGGTTCGACCTCCGCCGCCCCGCCCGCATCGGCGATCCGCCGCGCCACGTCTTCCAGTTGCGCCACCCGGCGGCCGGACAGGACCACCGCCGCCCCGGCCCCGGCCAGCGCAATGGCTCCAGCCCGCCCGATGCCGGTTCCCGCGCCGGTTACCCAGGCGATTTTCCCCTCGATGGATTGCATGCTGCCCCTCCCTGCTTTGCATTGTCGACCGGAGTATACGAGTTACGCAAGATGCTGAACCACCCCGGCCACCTGCTCGGCACCGCGCGGATGGAAACGGATCCGCAAACCTCGGTGGTCAACGCATGGGGCCGCTGCCATGATGTGAAGAACCTGTTCATCGTCGATGGCGAAATCCGGATTACCTCAGGCGGCGTGAACCCCACCTGCACGATCCATGTGCTGGCGCTGTATATCGCCGTCAACATCAAGAAGCGGCAGGCCGACGCGACGCTGTTCGATTGAGGGGCGAGTCTTCGTTACGAAAACGGATCAATGACGTCCACGCCCAGCGCGTCGAAGTCCCGGATATTCCGGGGAACGAGCGTCAGGTCGTGCACCAGCGCCGTTGCCGCGATCATTGCGTCTTCCAGCAGCGTATCGGATTTCCGGTGCTTGAATTGCGCCCACCGGCGAAAGGCAGCGGCATCCATGGGGATGATGCCATAGGCGCCGGCAACCTGATCGAGCCATGCTTCCAGTTCGAATGCCTTGGCTTCGTCCTGCTCCCGCGTCCATTCTATACCTGCCTGGATTTCCCCAATGGTGACGGCGGACAGAAACAGTTCGTCCGCCGGCACATCTGCAATCCAGTTCAGCACCGCCTGGTGCGGCCGGGGGCGGCGCAATTCCGAGACGATATTGGTATCGAGCAGATACACAGGGTTACCGTAAATCCGGCGGTGCGCGATGACGGTGCGGCTTGCGGGGTGGCGTCAGCGCCTCCGTCCGGGCCTCCGGGGCGAGCAGCAACTCTTTCAGATCGGGGCGGGCGAGTTTCTCCATGCGACGCCACTGGTCGATGGGCACGAGCACTGCGGCTTCCTTGCCGCGGCGTGTCACGACCTGCGGCCCTTCGGCGAGCGTCGCGTCGAGAAAGGCGCTGAAATGGGCCTTTGCGTCCTGAACCGGCCATGTCCTGCCCATGGAATCCTCCGCCCTGGAATGTTCCTGACCAGATATATGACCAGTTCAGAGTGATAACAAGAGCGGCCCCTATGCGTTCTCCTGCTTCGCCATCCGGTAGATCGTCGCCGGGCGTTCGTCCATATGGCCGCCGGCCGCCATCACTTCCTCCTGGTCTTCCGGCGCGTAGAAGAAATCGCCGGGGCGGAAGTCGTGGCCGAGGTCGCCGAGCAGCCGGCGCTGGCGCGGGGTGCATCTGTCGAACAGCGATGTGTAGGGCGCGGCAAAATCGTAGGGCCGCATGAACATCTGGCAGTAATTGTACAGCAGCGTCTTGCGCGCCTTGCCGGAACCGTTCGGCGACGGGCCGTGCCAGATCGCGTGCGGGAAGACATAGGCGTCGCCGGCTTTGCCTAGCAGCGGCACCGCGCCCGCCGCATGCGGATTGGGGATGCGTTCGGCGCGATCCGGGAAGGGCCGCATATGGCTGCCGGGGAAGACGGTGAAATTGCCGCTGTCCGGTTCGGTCACGTCGGTCAGCAGGTACATCACCTTGACCGCCAGCGGGCGGCTGGTTTCGGTGACGCGGATCGCGCGCTGCGCCTCGCCGCCATCGGTATGGGTGTAGCCGGGGAAGGTGTCGGTGGACGCGCGAACGATAGCCTGGCTCATCGAGAACTGGATATAGGGGCCCATCAGGTCGAGGATCAGGTCGAAGATGGCGGGCCGGTCGATCAGGTCGATGAACGCCTGGTGGTAGGGCAGCAGATCGCGCCGGTCCATGAAGGCGTCGAGGTTCCTGTCCGCATGCGGCGCCCATTTGTAATGGCCGCGCGGCAGCTCCTTCGGCGCCGGCTCGTAGCCCGGCTGCTGGCGCACATCGTCCAGCAGGTTTGAGAAAAAATCGACTTCGGCGGGGCTCAGCGCCCCTTCGAGTTGCAGGTAACCGTCCACCGCCCATTGCTCGCGCTGCAGGTCGGTCAGGGTGCGCGTCGTATTGGCCAGCATGGTCTTCTCCCTCCCGGAAACGAAGGGGCAAACGGTAGCAGCGGCCCGCCCGGCTGAAAAGGCCCTTGCGCGCTGGCGCCGGTTCGGAAGGTTTCGTTTGCCCTTCCCGGGAGACACGATTAGGTTAGGCCCGTCATTGGGGAGTAGCCGCCCTCGGCTTCAGAGGGGGATGCGTCAACAGACTTGAGCCTTGGCTCATGGTGCATCCGGCGATTGGCCTGGCGAGACCATTGGATTCGACTGCTTTCCCGGGGGGCCGGGTGGGGCGGCGAGCCAACGGTCATGTCCATCCGGCCCCCCTCTGGTGTTCAGATGGAAGCCCTGATCGTATCGGCAACGGTCGTCGCAATTGCGGAAATCGGCGACAAGACGCAACTGCTCGCCCTGGTGCTGGCGGCGCGGTACCGCAGGCCCCTGCCCATCATTTTCGGCATCCTTGTCGCGACACTGGCCAATCACGGGCTGGCGGCCTGGGTTGGTTCGCTTGTCGCGGACTGGCTCGGCGGCGACTGGCTGCGATGGATTATCGGCGTGTCGTTCCTCGCCATGGCCGTCTGGATCATGGTTCCCGACAAACTGGATGACGATCGGCAACCGCCTGGCCGGTTCGGCCCGTTTCTGGCGACCCTTGTTTCATTCTTTATCGTGGAGATCGGCGACAAGACACAGGTGGCCACCGTCGCCCTCGCCGCCCGCTTCAATGACCTGCTGCTGGTAACTTGTGGCACGACCCTTGGCATGATGCTGGCGAATATTCCTGCCGTGCTGCTGGGAGATGTGGCCGCGACCAAGGTGCCGCTGAAGCTCGTCCACGGCATTGCGGCGTGCATTTTTGCCGTACTTGGCATAATGGCGCTTGCCGATTTTGGCGCGGTATTCGCCAGGAATTAAAGCAACCCATAATTATTCAGCGCGGCGGCGACACCCGGCGGATGCGGTTGTTCTCCGTATCGCCGATATAGAACGACCCGTCCGGCCCCACCGCCACGCCGTGCGGGCGGGCGAGCATGGCCTGCACCGCCGGCACGCCATCGCCCGAATAGCCATGGGCGCCGGTGCCGGCGATCGTGCCGACCCGGTCCGCCTGCCAGTCAATAAACCGGATGGCGTGGTTTTCCGTATCGACGACCAGCACATTGCCGGCGCCGTCCAGGGTCATTTCCTTGGGCCGGTCGAAAATCGCCGAAGCCGCCGGGCCCCCGTCGCCGCCATAGCCCTTTTCGCCGCTGCTCGCGACCGTGGCGATTGTGCCGTCCGGCGTCACCAGCCGCAGCGAACTGCCCTGCCGCTCCAGGATATAAACCGCGCCGTCGGTCGGCCGCACCGCCACCGCGCGGGCGCCGAAAACAGAAGCGGCCGTCGCCGCGCCGCCATCGCCGTCATGGGCGGCCGCACCGGTGCCGGCAAAGGTCGCGATAATGCCGCTCGCCATGTCCACGACCCGGACCCGGTTATCGGCGACGTCGGCTATATACATGCTGGCGAAGTCCCGGGAAAAGACCAGGCCGTTCGGTTCCGCCATGCCGGCACGGTTTGCCGGCCCGCCATCGCCGGAAAACCCGGCCGCGTCATTGCCGGCGAATGTGGTCACGACGCCGGTTACGCCGTCGATCCGCCTTACGGCGGCATTGTGCCGGTCGGCGGTGTAGATAGCGCCGTCCCGGCCGACCGCCAGACCGTAAGGCTGGTTGAATTGGGCCTGAAGGGCGGGCCCGCCATCGCCCGAATATCCCGCCTCCCCTGTCCCGGCGAGGGTCGTGATGACGCCGGTCTTCGCGTCCATCCGGCGGATGCAATGATTGAACGTATCGGTGAAAACAAGGTTTTCCGCCTTGTCGAAGACCACATCGAAGGGATTGTTCAGCGTGGCGTCGGCGGCCGAGCCGCCATCGCCCGCATAGCCGGCTGCGCCATTGCCCGCGACGGTTTCGATGATCCAGCCCGCATAACCGGTTCCCTGTTCCATGTCGGTTCCCCTAGTCGCGCGTTTTCGGTAGCTGGAAATTGGCGTTGCGTTCGATCAGCTTGACCATCTCGCTCAGATCGCCACTGCGCAAACCGAAGGCCAGCGCCTGATGCAGGGTCTGGGCCGCCGCGCTCCCGACCATCTGCGGCACGTCCAGCCGTTCCGCTTCCTGCTGCCAGAGATGCGTATCCTTCTCGTTGATATACATCGGCGCTTCCATGTCGAATTTCCGGTTCATGATGAAATTCGGGATCTTGGTCAGCGTCGCGCTGTTCTGGCCCGTGCCCGCGTTGAGCACCGCCAGGACCTTCTCCGGGTCGACCCCGCCCTTGGCCGCCAGCACCATCGCCTCCAGCCCGACGATCAGGTTGGTCATCGACATGATGTTGTTGCAGATCTTGGTCAGCTGCGCCTGCCCCACCTTGTCGCCGACATAGTGGATATCCCGGGCAAAGGATTTCAGCATCGGCTCGGCGATATCGAAGACCGCCTGCGGCCCGGAAGCAATGACAGTGATATCAGCGTTACGCGCCCGCGCCACCCCGCCGGTGATCGGCGAATCCAGCACGCCCACGCCCTTTTCCGCCAGCACCCGCTCGATCTCGGTGATCGCATCGCTGCCCATCGTGCCCAGGTTGACGAATGTCTTCATCTGCCGGCCGCCGATCACGCCATCGGGTCCGGTCACGATGGCGTGGAAACTGTCCAGGCTCGGCATGCAGGCGAAGACGACATCCGCTTCATCCGCGACCGCGACCGGCGACGCCACGACCCGCGCCTGACGGTCCGCCAGCGGCTTCGTCGCCGCCGGGTTGATATCAAAGACGACCAGCGACCGTTCCTGCTCCAGCAGATTGGACGCCAGCGGCAATCCCATGCTCCCGGTGCCGATAAATCCTGCTTTCATATTCTCCCTCCCACGCGCCCCAAGAAATAGATCCTGCCTGTCAGGATCGCCGCCGGCACCCGCAATAGCAATATGCAATCATTTTCCGAAATCCGGGGTAGCCTGATTCCGACCAGGCCGCGTCGCGGAACCTATAAGAACATATATTGAACACCGGTAGAAGTTCATGCATATTAAAACGACAACGATACGATAAGGAATCGATCAAAGAGAGTATCCTAGCGATGGAAAAGGCAATTGCTATGAAACTGTTCCCGCACCACGTGGCGCTGATTTGTGGCGCACTCCTGATGACAGGATGCAATACGGCGTCGATGACAGTTGCCGCCCCGGCATTCATACAGCCCGTGCAGATTGACACGCCTGCGCGGAATCAAGCCACGTTTGCTTTGAGCAAAATCGTCGCGAATTTGCAGCGCGGCGCGGTAGTCGGCCGCTTCCCGGCAGGGGGCGTCAACGGTGTCAGCGGCACTTTATGCAATGTAACGACGACGGGTGAAGGCATTATCAGATGGGGTTCCAGGACATCGGAATTTGGCAACTGGCACACTGAACTGCGCGAAGTATTCCATGAAGCCCTGTCCCAATCCGGGTTGAACATTGCCGGCGACCCGAAGGACCTGTTTGGCCAGAACACGGGTGGGCAGTCAGCCGAATATCTGATCGGTGGGCGTATCACGAATATCGCCAGCAATATCTGCCAGGTCTACAACTGGATGGGCGGCTATCCGGTGGACAAATTTGGCGGCGAAATGTCCATCGATATCGACTGGACTGTCTTTTCCACTATCACACAAAGGGAAGTCCTGACATTCAGTACACAGGGCTACTATCAGGAAAGCCGGACGAGCCGCGACGGCGTATTGCTCCTGTTTCACGGCGCATTCGCCCAGGCGACGAAAAATCTTCTGGGCTCCAGGGAATTTGTCGGCATCGCGCTTCGCCAAGACAGTCCGGACGACAGGATCGCTCAATTCCAGGGCGAAGACATATCGATTGCCGTCCGTCCTCTGGCGCATGCCAGAATTCAGGACCAGCCCGATTCCATCCTTTCGGCCGTCGCGACAATTCGGACCGGCCAGGGTCACGGATCGGGTTTTTTCGTTTCGGAAAACGGGTACCTGCTTACAAATGCCCATGTCGTCGGGAAAGTACAGAATATCGGCGTGGTACTCAGCAATGGCCTGGAAATACCGGGCAGAGTAATACGCCGGATGGAAAACCCCGATGTCGCGCTGATTTCGGTCGCTTTGCGAGTCCCCAATGCACTGCCGATACGATTGGAACCCGCAAAAAATCTTGAACGGATTTATGTTGTCGGTACGCCAATTGACGAAAGCCTGCGGTCAACCGTGACATCGGGAATCGTGAGCGGCACCCGGAAACTGGGATCGACCAGTTTCATTCAGGCTGACGCCCCCATTTCGCCGGGGAACAGCGGCGGGCCACTTCTCGATGAATTCGGCAATGTGATCGGACTCAGCGTTGCAAAAATTGCAATCCCGGGAAGCGAGGGCCTCGGGCTTTTTGTTCCCATCGCCGACGCCCTGAACGCCCTCAGGATACGAACCGATGCCGCACCATCCTCTTAGGAACGGCGTCGCGCCCGGTTATAGCACATCAGGTTCCATTCAAACCTGATGTGCTATAACCTTCAATAAGATAGAACAGATTCACATGGTTGTTGGATCGCCCACGGCGATTCCAACCAACCATGATCTGATCAATAGCCACTGTAATCACCCTCGCGCTTTTCGCGGAAGGCCGCAACGGCCTCAGGATGATCGACCCCGGCGCGGGCGATGGCGATATGCGAGCTGATCAGATCGAAGCTGGTCATCATGTCGGTGTTCAGGCCCTGCGCCACCGCACGCTTGATCAGCCGGATCGACAGGGGCGGCATGGCGGCGATGCGGCCCGCCAGCTTCCGCGTTTCCGCCATCAAATCCGCGTCCGGATAAACATGGTTCACCAGTCCCAGTTCCAGCGCCTGGGCTGCGTCCAGGAATTCCGCCGTCCATAACAGCTCCAGCGCGCGGGCCTGCCCGACGATCCGGGGCAGGAACCAGGCGCCGCCGCCGCCCGGCAGCAGTCCGATTTTGGCATAGGTCTCCGCGAATCGCGCGGATTCGGCCGCCACCCGGATATCGCAGGCCAGCGCCAGATCCATCCCGCCGCCGGTCGCCACCCCGTTTACGGCGGCGATGACCGGTTTCTCGAACCGCGCCAGGCGTTTCGGGAATGCCTGGATATCCCGCCAGATCCGGTCCTTGGTGACATGGGGTCGGTTATCCGCCGCCTCCCCCATCCGGCTGACATCGCCGCCGCTGCAGAAACCGCGCCCGGCGCCGGTCAGGATAACGACCCGGACGTCGTCACGGGTATCGCACTCATCCAGCGCGGCGACCAGCCCGTGCAGCATTTCGTTGGTGAATGCGTTGAGCTTCTCCGGCCGGTTCAGGGTCAGCGTCGCGATACCATCGGACACTTCATATCCAAGATTGTCTGACATGTTTCTTTGCTCCGGGAGGTTTTCGAATTCCGGTCACGTCCAGTTTCCGGATTCAACGCGGGTAAAAAACCGCGCCAGTGTTTCGTTAAACAGGACCGGCTCCTCAAGATTCGCCGCATGACCGGTATCCGGCAACACCGCCATGGCGGCGCGGGGCATGGATTTCGCGAGGAAACGGCCCGGGGCGAAACAGGGTTCGTCCCGGTCGCCGAACAGGACGAGGGCAGGAACATCGACACCGCCGAGTTGGTCCTCAAATTCATATCCGGACGGCCGCACCCGCAGGATGCCGAGCGCGGTATTGATCGACCCGATGGCCGAATGCTCCGCCACCATCCGTTTGAATTCGGCCCAGCCTTCCGGGTCCTTCCGTTTGAAGGTCAGGCGGGTTGCGCCATTCGCGTAGATATCCGCGAAGGCGGCCATGCCTTCATCCGCGATCCGGCGTGCGCCCACATCATGTCCCCGCCAATAACTTGCGCGATCCGCCGGGTCGAAGCCGTTTCCGGTCGCCGCGATCACGAGGGCGGACGCCATCTCCCCGCAGTTCAGGCCGAAATGCATCACCGCCGCGCCGCCCATCGAAAGACCGACCACATGCGCCCTGTCGACCCGCAGGCCGCGCAGCACATCGCGGATGTCCATCCAGGCGCGCTCCTGCGTGTAGGCCGCGAAGGCCTCCGGCACATCCGATGGCGGATAACCCCGCGCGTTGTAGGCGATACAGCGGTAACGGCTGCTGAAATACGCGACCTGCGGCCGCCAGCTGCGGCAGTCACCACCGTATTCATGAACAAAAATAAGGGGATGACCGTCCCCGGTCACTTCGCAGTGAAGGTTGACACCGTCTGAACTGCGTATCTTGAGCGTTTCGGACATGGTCATCCCCGGCTCCCTTACTCTCAGGGTTTCACGCTGGAAAATTCGTCCATCGCCTCGCAGCGGGCCGCGAGGGCCGCAAGGTCGGGGAACTTCTCCAAGACGCCCAGGTTCGGCCGCACCCGGTTGGCAAAGCCCAGCGCAACGGTGGCGCTGACATCCGCCTGGCTGATCCGCTCGGTGCCGGCAAGCCAGCCTTTTCCCGCCGCCCTGGCGATTCCGTCGAGATGGCCGAGGCCGCCCAGCACCTGCGCCTCGTTATGTTCGACCCAGGGTTCATGGACCTTTTCCGCCGGATGGAAGCGGTACTCGTAATAGGCCCAGACCGCCTTGTCCATCGAACCGGTGGCGACGGCGGTCAGCTGCATGACCTTGCGCCGCGCCGCACCGCTTGCCGGAATCAGCCGCTTCGTATCGCCGGCGATTTCATCCAGTGCATCGAGAATCGCATAGCTTTCGACCAGCGGTTCGCCATCATCCAGCACCACCGTGGGCACCCGCACCAGCGGATTATGCTTTCGCACCGCATCCGGATTGTCGAAAACCGCGATCGCTTCATGTTCCCAGTCCAGCCCCAGAAGGTTGAGACTGGCCGCGACCCGCCGCACGAAGGGCGAGCCAAATCCGCCAATGAGTTTCATGATCTTGATTCACCTGTTCTGTTGATGTCTGCTCTCTGGCGTAAAACTAGCCACTCGGACAGGACGCGACAATCTCGCTGACCAAAACAGAGGAAGCCAAAATGAAATACGGATTTTATCTGCCGACCCGCGGCGAATCGGCGACGAGCGACGCGCTGACCGGGCTGGTCCAGGGTGGTGAACGGCTTGGCTTCCATTCGGTAACGATTGCGGATCACATCGTCTTTCCGACCAAAATCGATTCGAAATACCCCTATACCGTCCAGGGCGACTTTCCCGGCGAGGGCGATGCCTTCGAACAATTGACCCTGATGTCCTTCATCGCGGCCAAGACCGAAACCCTGCGCATGGTCACCAGCGTCATGATCGTCCCGCACCGTAATCCGGTTGTCACGGCCAAGATGCTGGCGACGATAGACGTGCTGTCGAAGGGACGGGTCACGGTCGGTGTCGGCGTTGGCTGGCTGCGCGAGGAATTCGAGGCACTCTCCGCGCCGGATTTCACAAAACGCGGCGCCGCCACGAACGAATACCTGGAAATTTTCCAGAAGCTGTGGACACAGGACCCCGTCAGCCATGATGGCGAATTCTATTCCTTCAACGAACTTCGCTGCATGCCGCACCCGGTGCAGAAACCATACCCGCCTATCTGGATCGGCGGCCACAGCAAACCGGCGCTGCGCCGGGCGGCGAAATACGGCAATGGCTGGCATCCGGTGGGATCGATCGCCGCCGTGCCGCTGCCGCCGGAGGAATTGCAGGTCCATATCGACGAATTGAAACGGATGACCGAAGCCAATGGCCGCGATCCGGACGCCATGACGATCTGCTACAAGACGCCGCTTTACGATGGCGGGCGCGCGCCGGCGGGTACGGACCGCAAGCCTTTCTCCGGCGCACCGGAACAGATTGCCGAGGACGTGCGGGCCTTCCAGGCGGTCGGCGTGTCGGAGATCGTCTTCGACTTCCGATCCCCGACGATGAGGGAAAGCCTCGACCGGATGGAGGCGTTCGCCGCCGGGGTCATGCCCCTCACGCAATAATCTCTCTACAGGTGCGGCACCAGGATCTGCCGCACCACCTCACCCCGGGCCAGCTTGTCGAAACCTTCATTGACATCGTCGAATCCGATGCGCGCGTCGATCAGCCGGTCGACCGGCAGGCGGCCCTGCTGGAACAGGCTGATGAAACGCGGCACGTCCCGCACCGGCACGCAGCTTCCCATCGAACTGCCCAGGATGCCGCGCTCCTCGCCGACCAGTTGCGCCGGGCGGAATTCAAAGGTCTCGGTCGATCCGGGGATGCCGCAGGCGATCAGCTGCCCGCCGGTGCGCAGGATATTGTAGCAGGTCTCCATCGCCGCGATGGCGCCGGCGGTTTCCACCGCGAAATCGACGCCGCCGCCGGTCAGCTTCATGACCTCCGCGACGCAATCCGGGCTCTTCGCATTGAAGGTATGGGTGGCGCCGAGCTGACGGGCCAGGCCCAGTTTCAAATCCGCGATATCGATGGCGATGATCTTTTCCGCCCCGCCCAGCTTCGCGCCCAGCACGGCGTTCAGCCCGACGCCGCCGAGCCCGACCACCGCGACAACATCGCCCGGCCGCACCCGCGCCGTGTTGGTCACCGCGCCGACGCCGGTCATGACCGCGCAGCCGAAGATCGCGGCTTCGTCCAGCGGCAGGTTCCTGTCGACCACGACGACCGTGCCGCGATCCACCACCGCGTATTCCGCCATACAGGAAATGCCCGAATGATGCGACACCGTTGTGCCATTCAGCGAAAGCCGCCTGCCGCCGCCGATCAGGCCGCCCGACGCCTTGGCCCTGGCCGATACCTCGCACAGCGCCGAGCGTCCTTCCAGGCAGCGGCGGCAGCGACCGCAGCTTGTCCGGAACTGGAAGACCACATGGTCGCCGACCTGCACGTCGTTGATGCCAGCGCCGACCTCGACGACTTCGCCGGCGCCCTCATGCCCCAGCACCATGGGCAGGACACGCGGCGTATGCCCGTTGATGATCGACAGGTCGGAATGACACAACCCCGCGCCGCCGATCTTGCAAAGCACCTCCCCCGCCTTCGGCGGATCGAGATCGACTTCCTCCACGCGCAACGGGCGGCTTTCGGCATAAGGCGCGGCAAGGCCCCCTTCATACAACACGACGGCTTTCATTTTCATGGGTCGGATCCGGTCTGAAATTACGCAACGGCCCGCATGATGCCGCCCCGCCCCAACGCTGGCAAGGCGGCCGCCCCGGTTAGTCCCCGGCGGCGCTCATTCCGGCGATATAACCCCAGGTCAGGCAGGGCCCCAGTGTCGTTCCCGCGCCGACACCGGTCGATCCGAAGGAATTGGCCATCACATTGCCGGCGGCATAGAGCCCCGGTATCGCGGTGCCGTCCTCGCGCAGCACCTGCGCCTTCTCATTGGTGCGCGGGCCGCCCTTGGTGCCGAGGAAACTCGCCTTGAACGGCATCGCGTAGAATGGCGGATTTTCAATCGTTCCCAGGGTCGGGTTCGGCTTGTGGCCGGGATCGCCGCCCCGGTTGCGGTCCCAGATCGTGCCGCCGCGACCGAAATCGGCGTCGCTGCCGATCCGGGCGAATTCGCTGAACCGCCGCGCGGATTCTTCCAGCCCCGCCGGATGCACGCCGATCAATCCGGCCAGCTCGGTCAGCGTCTCGGCCCGGAAATGATTGCCCGGCACCGACTTGTTCGGCAGCGCATGGGGATATTTCGCGGCAAACTGCCCGTCATAGATCCGCCAGGCCGGCAGGTGCAGAGGGGCGCCCGTTGCCGGGTCCCGCTCCGCGAAGGCCAGCCCGATATTCATCTGTTTTTCGTTGACGAAGCGGCGGCCGTGCCGGTTCACGATCATGGAATGCGGCAGGAAATAATCGGCGGCAGGCTGGCCCTGGACGCGGCCTTCATAGGTGACCGGCGTCGTCCCCATGATCAGCGCCTGGTCCATCCGGTCGAGTTGCGCGCCGGCTTCCGCCGCCATGCGCTGCCCGTCGCCGGTATTGGTCGAGGGCGTCGCCGTCCATTCGACGGGGCCGGGAAAATGCTCCGCCATCATTTCCGCATTCCATTCGAAACCGCCGCTGGCCAGGATCACCGAACCGGCTGCTAGGCTGACTGTTTCGTCATCGTGCAGGACCTCAATCCCGGTAACGGCGCCGTTTTCCTGCACAAGCCGCCGGGCCGCCGCCTCGGTCCAGACCGTCACGCCATGATCCAGGCAGCCTTTCAGCAACCCGATGGTCAGCGCGTTACCGCGCACATGCCGGCCGGTCCATTTGCGCCACAGCAGCCTTGGCAGCAGGGTCCGCATCCCCTTCTTCGGATTGGAATAGAAGTGCCGGTCGACCACTTCCTCGTAATTGATCCGCAGGTCGATGGTCGGCCGCCGCACCTTCGCCGCCCAGTCGCCGAGGATCGCGATCCGGATCGGCGCGGGCGAGACGTTGCGGCCGAACGCCATGCCGCCTGGCGCTTCGGCATAGGGGTCGGGATCGCGGTTCGGCGTGAATCGCGCCGGGCTGTGGGTTTCGACGAATTTCAGCATCTTCGGCGCGTGATCCACGAAGGCCGCCCAGAGCGGCTCTTCAGTGTTGTGCCAGCCCTCAGGCGACACGGCGCGGATGTATTCCAGGACGGCTTCGCGTGAATCGCTGACGCCCAGCCGGGCCATGTGGTGATGGCCGGGGACCCAGATGCAGCCGCCGGACATCGCGGTGGTGCCGCCAACGACCGGCGCCTTTTCCAGCACGAGCACCCGCCTGCCCTTTACGGCGGCCGCCAGCGCCGCGCTCAGCCCCGCCGCTCCCGTGCCGACGACAATTATGTCAAACCGGTTTTCCGCCGCCATCCCCGTACAGCCTCCTCCGCACCCGCCGCCTTGCCGGCTTTCGACCGGAGGCTAGAACACATCAGGTTTAAAGGGAACCGCTGCAGGGTCCGTCACTGGCAGCCCCTTGCCCCCGCGGGTTTTCCCCATGAGAATGGTTGGCGATCAGATCCGTACAGGCCCGCGGCGGAAGGACAACCGAACATGCCCCAAATCATTCTCAACGGTATCAGCCACAATTTCATTTTCCAGGGCCTCGACGGCGACCCTGTCCTGACCCTGGCGCATGCGCAGGGCTTCACCATGGACAGCTGGGCGTCGCAGATCGCCTGTTTCCGCGACCGCTACCGGGTACTGGCGCTTGATCTGCGGGGTCATGGCGGCACCGCAATGGCCGGCAAGCCCTATCGGATAGAGGATATCGCGCGGGATATCATCGCGTTGCTCGATCTCCTGAAAATCGACAGGACCCACTATGTCGGCGCGTCGCTGGGCGGCATGGCGGGATTCGCGATGGCGCTGGATCACGCCGAGCGGCTGCGCAGTGTCTCCTTCGTCACCACGCAGGGCGTCCTGCCGCAGAGCAGCATCGACGGACAGAAGGCCGCCACGGCCGTCATGCGCGAACAGAGCGTCGATGCGCGCGCCGATGCCGTGCTGGAACGCTACCTGCGCAAGGGATTCCGGGAAGACGAACCGGAAAAATATGCGGAACTGCGCCGGCAGTTCACCGCCAACCCGGTCGAAGGCTATGCCGAAGCCGGCGACGCCATTTTCGCCATGAATTTCGACCCGCGGATCGGCGACATCCGCGTACCGACCATGGTTATTGCCGGCTCCGACGATATCGCGACGCCGCCGGAACGCATGACCCTGTACCGGGATGGCATCCCCGGCGCCCGGATGGCGACCATCCCGAACGCCGGGCATATGCCCTATGTCGAGGAAGCCGACGCCTTCAACAAGGTGCTTGCCGGCTTCCTCGATTCATTGCCCCGGAACTGAACTGTCAGGCGCAGGCGAGCGCGTAGACATCCTTCACGAAAGGCGGCAGGTCGAATTCCTTCCAGGTCCTGCCGCCATCCTCGGTTCCGAAAACCTGTCCCTTGCGGGCCGCGCAATAGACCCGGTCCGGGGTCTGCGGGCTGGCGCCGAGGATCATCAGCGTGCTGTTCATGGTCACGCCCTTGTCGAAACGTGTCCAGGACTTGCCGAAATCCTTGCTGCGATACAGCGACCCCGAAACGCCCCGGGCTGAATCGCTGAATGCGCCCAGCAGGGTTTCAGGATCATGCGGAAACACCTTCACGTCACGGCAATAGGTCAGTTCGGAATGCTTGCCGATCCCCATTTCCGCCCAGGTGTCACCTTTGTCATGGCTGATGAACAGGCCCATGCGATTGGCCAGAATGACCGTGCCGGGATGGGTCGGACTGATGGTCAGCGAATGCGAATCCATCATGCCTTCCGTGAAAGTATTGCTGCCGATTTTGCTTTTCAGCCGGTCCTGGCTGTTGGCCAGATCGATCAGCCCGCCACTACAATCGGTCCAGGTTTCGCCGCCGTCAAGGCTGCGAACAATGCCGGACACTTCAAGGCCGACATAGATTTCGTCCGTATTGGCCGGATCGGCAGCCATGCGAATGACGCGGTTCGGAAAGCCCATATCCACGAATCCTTCCGGCTTCGGCACGTTCAGTTCGCGGAATGTCTCCCCGTCATCGTCGCTTTTGTAAACGGTGGTGCCTTCGGTCCCGACATACAGTGACTTTTCGCCAATCGGCAGAATTGACCAGACCTTGCGCTCCTGACCCGGAAGCCCCTTGTGCGCCCAGTTCTGACCGCCATCATCGCTGCGGTAAATTCCGTCCTGCGCCCCGACATACACCTTGTCCGGACCGCGAAATGTAATAAACCGAACCTCCAGATCGTCCGGCAGGCCATCCGAGACGGGTAGCAACTTTCCCGCGTCACGATCCAGCCGGAACAGGCCTTGGGTGACGGCGCCATTAGCCGCCTTGTCCCAGTATGCCGCGCCGACAAATACGGTATCCTTCATAATATCCCCCCAGGTGCCAACCGAATAACCATTCCCAAAAGACTACTGACAACGCTAGAATATTGCGAGCGTTCTGTGCGAGCACGCATACGCCAACAGCACGACATTTTGGGAGACAACGGCATGAGCACGGCAAATGGAAATGGCAGAGGCGATTTCAAATGGGTCGGTACACGCCAGACGCGACCCGATGGCGTCGACAAGGTAACCGGACGGGCAAAATTCGGCGCCGACCACTCTGTCGCGAACATGCTGCAGGGCAAGGTCCTGCGCAGCCCGCATGCCCATGCGCGGATACTGTCCATCGACACGTCGAAGGCGGAGGCCCTGCCGGGCGTGAAATCCGTCGTCACATCGGCCGATTTCAAGCTCCAGCCGACCGACCTGGTTCAGAACGGCGAAATGCAGATCAACTACCGCGATTACGCGCATAACATGCTGGCGCGCGACAAGGCCCTGTATGAAGGCCACGCCGTCGCCGCTGTTGCCGCGACAAGCCTGGCGATCGCCACGGAAGCGTTGAAGCTGATCGAGGTCGACTACGAAGTCCTGCCCCATGTTATTGATGTCATGGAAGCCGCCGCGCCGGATGCGCCGTTACTGCACGATGACCTGTTTACCGACGGCGTCGACCCGAAGCCGACAAAGCCGTCAAACGTCGCCAAGCGCGTCCAGGTCAAATCCGGCGATATCGAAAAGGGTTTCGCCGAAGCCGATGTGATCATCGAACGCGAATTCAAGACTGCCGCCGTGCACCAGGGCTATATCGAGCCGCATGCCTGTGTCGCGAGCTGGGCGGAGGACGGTGTCGCCGAACTGTGGTGCACAACCCAGGGCCATTTCGTCGCGCGCGCCAAATGCGCCAGGATTCTGGACATCGACATTGCGAAGCTTCGCGTGACGTCTTCCGAAATCGGCGGCGGGTTCGGCGGCAAGATTATCGTGTATCTGGAGCCTCTTGCGCTTGCCTTGTCGAAAAAGGCCGGCCAGCCGGTCAAGATGACGATGACCCGTGACGAAGTCCTGCGCGCCAGCGGCCCCACTTCCGGTTCGTTCATCAAGGCGAAGATCGGGGCGACCAGGGACGGGCGCCTTACGGCAGGACAGGTCGAAATGTATTATCAGGCCGGCGCTTTCCCGGGGGCGCCAGTCATGCCGGGCGTGATGTGCGCTTTCGCGCCCTATGACCTGGAAAATGTGGAAGCCGTCGCCTTCGACGTTGTATCGAACCGCCCGAAAGTCGCGGCCTATCGCGCCCCCGGCGCGCCGATGTCGGAATATGCCGTCGAGGCGATCGTCGACGAGATCTGCAACAGGATCGGGATGGATCCCGTCGAATTCCGGCTCAAGAACGCCGCAAGGGAAGGCACCCGCGCCGCCTTCGGGCCGAAATTCGGCCCGATCGGACTGGTCGAAACGCTGGAAGCCACCAGGAAACACCCGAACTACCATGTGCCGCTGGGCCCGAACCAGGGCCGCGGCGTCGCGTCCGGCTTCTGGTTCAATATCGGCGGCGAAACCTGCGTGACCGTCAATATCATCGAGGACGGGTCGATTACTGTCATGACCGGCCTGCCCGATATCGGCGGATCGCGCGCGTCGCTCGCCCTGATGGTGGCCGAAGACCTTGGTGTCGAATATGACAAGGTTCGTCCAATCGTCGCGGATACGGCGGCGCTTGGGTTCACCTTTATCACGGCCGGCAGTCGCGGCACGTTCTCCGGCGGACTGGCCGCGCATCAGGCGGCGGGAAAAGCAATCGACGAGCTTCGGTCCCGCGCCGCGAAAATCTGGGATATTCCCGTCGACGCGGTGGAATGGAAGGATGGCGCGGCCCATCCCGCCGGATCGAACGCCGGTGAATTCGATCCGCTGTCGCTCGCGGAGATCGCGAAAACGGCCGGCAAGACAGGCGGCCCGATCGGCGGCGATGCGCGGATCAACGCCACCGGCGCCGCGCCCAGTTTCGGGACCCATCTGGTCGATGTTGAAGTCGATCCGGAAACCGGCCGTGTAAAGATCCTCCGCTACACCGTTATCCAGGATGCCGGCAAGGCCGTACAGCCGGATTACGTCGAAGGACAGTTCCAGGGCGGTGCGGTACAGGGTATTGGCTGGGCGCTGAACGAGGAATACATTTACAGCAAGGACGGCAAGCTGGAGAACGCCGGGTTCCTCGATTACCGGATCCCGGTCGCGTCGGATGTGCCCATGATCGATACGGTCATTGTCGAGGTTTCCAATCCGACCCATCCGTTCGGGGTGCGCGGCATTGGCGAAACGCCGATTATCCCGCCGCTCGCGGCGATTACAAACGCGGTTTCAAACGCGCTGAACATCCGCTTCACCGAAGTGCCGATGTCCCCGCCGAAAGTCCTGGCGGCGATTGACGCATCGTATAGCCTGGCCGCCGACTGAACCGGACAGCCGTTCAATAAAAGCCGCCGCGCGAAGAAATTCGCGCGGCGGCTTCATTTTGAGGCGCAGGCCGGATCGGCTTGCGGACGGCCTTCAATCGTCGTCGGGATCGAGCAGTCGATGGACATGGATGACGAAGTATTTGGTCATGGCGTCGTCGACCGTGGCCTGCGCCTTGCTGCGCCAGACCTTCTTCGCTTCTTCGTAATTGGGATACAGGCCCACCACATCGACCTTGTCGAGATCCGCGAACTCGTTACCGTCCAGTGACTTCAGCCTGCCACCCAGAACCATATGCAATAGCTGCTTCGCCATGCTTCACCTTTCCGAACACAGACAGTGAACACCCGCCGGCGCCGGCCCGCGGAAGGCCGGAAGCCATTCAACCTGTCGCCTGGTTGAAAATGGCGACCCCAAGGGGATATAAGCACGAAATTTTGTATCATTGCAATTTCAAGGACAGTAAAGGTCTGACATAACGGATTGCCCAAGGTGAGGATCCGGTGAACCAGCCGTACCGCCAACAATGCCCGATACAGCCGCCAGTATAGTAGTCACAATGGACGGATACGTTTGCCGTTCGGGTCACCGAGTATTAACTAATCCCGGGTTACAATATTCCTGCGCCTTCCAGCCCAGGCTGCGGCGCACCCTCCAAGTATGAGCCAAAATACTCGTTGGTAAAAAATGTCATGGGTCAATCCAAACACCGTAAAACATACGACGACCGCGAGTAAAAGTACGACGGGCGGCGGCAAGGAAGACAACCGCCAGCGAAGAGCCCGTATAAAGACAGCAACAGGAAGACTTGCCACCAGAAAAAGTCCGATCACTCCAAATTCCGCCAGCAGCCAGATTAGCACCGAGTGTATGACAAGAATTTGGCCATGTTCTCCTAACCTGAGATCTGCGAATGCCCCCAACCCAGCCCCGAATACTGGGTTTTGGTACCACATTTCCAACCCTCTTTTAATGCTCATCCAACGTTCGGCCTGACTGCTTGGAATATATAAGTTGGGCGCGGTGGTACTGATACTTGTGGAGTCGCCCGTCAGCAGGAAACCAATCGCCCAAGGTATCAGCCAAATCGCCAGGATGATAAAGACCGTCCACAAAATCGATTTGACGAGAATTCTCAAATCCACCATCCGGAACAGCATTAAGCCGAGAACGAGACAGATTCCGGCAATCAAGCCGGTTAACGAGTAAGTGCGCCAGATACCCGCGAATACGGCGCCCAGTAACGGGCAGTACACCGTCGCCCGTCGCGTTCGAGCGATCAGCTTCGAATAGGCGAGGCCGACTGATGCAGAGATGAGAAGTTGGAACGCAAACGCATTCCTGTTCGCGGAAAAACCTTCAAAGTTGCTGAGTACAAAAATGTCTACATCGAAGAATCCAATAACTTCGCGATGGATCAAATCGAAGATTGTAATCACGGCACCCGCCGTTAGGACGACCTCCGCGATCCGCCGCAATCCATGATTTCCCCAAGTCGCCACCATCATGGCACCGAGAGAGAGGTATCCCAACAGAATTGCCCACCCAAACAACCGGTTGTTCAAGGCCCAGTCCGTTACGCCAAATCGGGCAACTCCGTTCAAAAACCCGAACAGGATAAGCAGTGTAAGACCTGCTATCCACCAACCGAACGCTCGCGGAATACGGAATGGCGGCGGCCCTGTGCTCAACCAGGAAAGCACTGCAAGTGCAAGGGCGAGAATCGCCAAAGGGTCGGACAGGTTGATCGCGATAAGTGTCTCGTGGAATGGAACGTGCAGCGTTATAAAAACAAGGAGTGCGGCCAAAGGCCCTGCGAACAGCAGAAAGGCCGTATTCGCAGGGGCTATGCCAGGGCTTTGCGGCTGGCCCATGTAATTTGACGTTGGGATTTGCGCTACGATCGCTTTGGTTCGCCGTGGCAATGCCAGGATCGGCGCACTAAATACGATTGCCGCAGTGGACACCAACCCTACCAAAACCGAAAGTGCCGTAGCGTCGACGGCTGAAACGCCAAGGTGACCGAATGCGTAAATCGCACTCACTTCTCGAACCCCCCAGCCATTGACACTAATCGGGAGCCCTGCCGCAAATGAAACGACTGCCGCCGCCGCGGCGAGGTGCAGCCAATCGATATCGATGATACCCTGGTTCCGCGCGGAAATGACGTAGATCGAAAGCATGACGCCTTGGGCCGCGAGAGTTAACAGCGCGAGGAGGCCAATACGCAGGGAGTAGCGGGCAGAGAGCAGCCTCCGAAACACCGCGATCTCGCGCCGCCACCGAAACGTAAGAAACGTCACCAGGATGGTCAGTAGAATTACCGACATTACCTCGATCAATGCAATCTCGTTGGCTGCGGCGAGCAGCGCCGGCGTTCCCCATAGGACGACCAATCCGACAGCGAGGAGACAGCCGCTGATCAGAACCAAAAGCATGCGCTCGAGAGTGACAATTGCCACATGGGTGTCAACGCATACGCCGCTGCGCCGCAAGACGTAATACCGCCCAAGCATGGAGCCGATAATATTGATGAATACGAGGCTAGATATCAGCCCCGCAATGTTTGCCTGAAATGTCTCCACAAACCGGATTTGGCCATTGCCAAAATAGGTCAACAGGCGTTCTAGGCGCAGCGTTCCAACAAGAATGATAACCGCCATAAGGAAAAGAAGTAATAACAGGTCGCGCCAGGACAGAAGCGCGTAGCGGCCGATAATCGACTCAAAATTCACCGTGGCAAAAACATAACCCAGCATTGCCAGCGTTACGGCGTATGAAAGCAGCCGGAGAAGAATTTTCTTTCTTGGCATTAGTACTCGCTGATTTGATTTTTAATTTGAATTTTTGAAGGGGCTGCCCCGGACAACCACCTAAGGCGACTCTATTTAACCCATTGTTTTATTTGATATAATTTAGTTTACGGTTCACTGTTGTTGAAACGCCACTCGCAGCCCCTCAAAAATAGCCCGAAATGGGCCTTCGGAACACCGTTGAATTTCCGCTGACGTCCAGCACGTTGTAGCCGCCCCAGCAGTCGGAATAGACGATGCTGTCCGGCACAATCTTGCGCGCCATGAAGGACATCAACGTGTCGCTGGAGGCGTCGGGAATGATCTTCGTGTAGACCTTGCCTCGCCGCTTCAAAAGGCCGAATACCGGGATTTTTCCGGCGGCCCGGCGTCCCTTGCGCTTGCCGCCGAAATAGCTTTCGTCCACTTCGATCTCGCCACCGAACACAGCCTCGCTCTCGGTCTCCAGTTTATCGGCAATGACCTCTCGCAGGCGAAGGAAAATTTGGCCGCCGTCTTGCGGTTCACGCCAAAAGGACACGCTACCGTCCGCGCCGTCGTGCCCGCGACAAGGTACTCGATCAGGCGGTCCTGCTTATAATGGCTCAAACGGCTCTTGCGTATGCTTCCCATGATAACTCCAAATTCGAGTTATCTGTGACAGTCCCCAATTTTTATACTTTTCCGTTTGAACGTAACGGAAAAGTATAGAAAATTATTGTCACAATGCTCGACGTTAACCACCAACTTTGCCAAAGCCCAATATTCGCCCCCACAAAGACCAGCCATGATGTCAGTGAGGCCAAGGCGAATGGCGCACTAAATTGGTTCTGTCGAGCGGACAATTGAAGCGCCAGGCAAAGAACCGCCAGGCAAAATAAAGCGGCGCCGACCACCCCGGTTTCCAGAATAATTTGCAGCGCCGCATTGTGTGGGTGAAGCGGCATAGCGGGGCTGAGCGGCAAGGTAGGTATGGTGGGATAATCCAGGACCACAGCTTTAGAAAGGACGGAGGCGAGAGGTAAATCTGCTTGGGGAATATTTCGTGCACTGTCCAGGCCCCAGCCCAGCAGCGGCCGTTCCCGGATCATGGTTGCGACGAAGTTCCAAATCCCAAGCCTGTGCGCTCCAGAAAAGAATTCATAGCGAGCGAATAACGCCAACCCACTATTTATCAACGGCACATTGAGCGCGAGAATCGGTATCGCAATCATCGAAATCGCGAAGGCTATCCCAATAAGCCACGCGCAAAGACGCGCGAAGATGGAAGCTACAGCCCAGACGACACACGCCAAAGTTGCCGCCAAGAACGCCCCCAAGCTACTTGTAAAAAAGAACGCGACAGGAAGCGATAGTCCAATCAATACTGGGATCCAACGAAAACCCCGACACCAAAGAACGAGCAGTGCCGGCCAAATAACCAGGCCTAGAATCATGGAGGGACGATTCAGTAAATTTGCCCGCGCTATGGCTATCTCGTCCTGCCATACGGACGCGGCGAGGAACCCGGTGAAAAGTTCGAAGACGAATACGGCAAACAAGATTAATACACTTGCCGCCATCACCCATGCCAGCTTTGCATTCTGTTCGGCGACGCGCGCGGAACAATGGATTGCAAAATACCCAAGGATTGCGAGCCCGCATATCCGAAACCACCGTCGAAATGTCTGCTCTTCATCAAGAGACCAAAGCGCGGTAAGCGCCGCATAGCCCAAAAACGCGAGCATCGCGATCAAAAATGGGTCGAGTCGGAGTCCGATATCAAAATGCCAGACAGGCTTACGTTCGTGTGCCGTGAGACCGCTCATTATCGTCAAGATGATGCCGTACAACGTCATCTGTTGCGGCATAAATATCGCGACAATGGGCAGACTAACAATTATGGCAATGACGCCCGGGATAAAAATTCGACCAGTGATACGCATTTGGATCCAGTTCGCTGGGCGCTTTATTCGCAACCGCCATGCGGGAAACGCTAATGCACGGCGACCGCAAGCTACAACAGGCCTATCTGCGTCTGTTCGTACAGCGCATCGAGTTCATGACGAAGAAATCAGAATTTACGGGTCCGAGCGCGCACTGGAAACGGGTATCGCCCGCTCTGGTGGCGCGGACGAAGAAGTGCCCACTTTTGCGCCAGAGTGGCGTCCCCAAGGGGATTCGAACCCCTGTTGCCGCCGTGAAAGGGCAGTGTCCTAGGCCTCTAGACGATGGGGACGTCAGGATCGGAGGTTTAATCGGCGCGGCCCCGCAGGTCAACCCTATTCCGCGTCCTTTGTCATGCCCGGCAAGTCTTGCCGCCATCGGCGGGTTTTGCCGCCCCCGGCCGAAATTCCGGACAATCGAAAATTCAACAACCAACTGATTTTACGAAGTTTTCAGGAATCGCGCTCTGGCATCCCGCTTGCAACATCACAGCGCAAAGGCAACCGGAGACAGGGACATGACGGCGAGCTACATGTATATGCCGAGCATTACGGCGCTGAATGGCCATAGCGC
Organism: Alphaproteobacteria bacterium; assembly: GCA_040905865.1. Classification (NCBI taxonomy): domain Bacteria; kingdom Pseudomonadati; phylum Pseudomonadota; class Alphaproteobacteria; species Alphaproteobacteria bacterium. The sequence continues at coordinate 31,078 of JBBDQU010000002.1, read as the reverse complement.
CGCATTTGCCTCGATCAGTCAGAACGTCTCCAACCTGACCACGAGCGGGTTCAAGAATTCGGAGACGCTGTTTTCGGATCTGGTGACCAACAGGAACGGCTCCATCTTCAGCCAGTTCAGCGGAATCAAGCCCGCGACCCGCAATCTGATCGAGCAGCAGGGCGCTATCATCAGCACCAACCGCAGTCTCGACGTAGCCATCGACGGCACCGGATTTCTGGTGACCAACACGGCGTTCGACGGGTCCGGCAGTACATTGCTGACCCGCGCCGGGTCTATCGACCTGCGCGTGGTCGGCGCCGCCGGGGCGGAACAGGCTTTCCTGACCGACCAGAACGGCAATTTCATCCAGGGCTGGCCCAGCGACGGCGCCGGCGGCTTTTCCATTGGCAACACCCTGGGTTCGCTGCAGCCCATCCGGGTCGATGCGGGCGCCGCCCTGTCCGCCGCCGCGGCGACAACCACGGCGACCATGTCGGCCAATCTCCCCGCCGGATCGGCGACGGCGGCCAGTTTCGACCTGAGCGTCGGCGTCTTCGACGACCTTGGGAACGCCCACACCGTGCTGTTCGATTTCACCAAGAACGCGGCGCTGGATACCTGGGACGTGGTGGCGACGACGCCGGACGGCGCGGTATCCGCCGGATCGCCTTTCGCCATGACCTTCGATGCATTCGGTCAGATCATATCGCCCGCGAACCAGACTGTCGGCATCACCTGGGCAAACCCGGCGACCGCGGCCGCCAGTTCGATCGCCGTCGATTTTTCCGGCATGAGCCAGTTCGGCGGCGCCTTTACGCCACAGGCCATATCGTCAAACGGCAATACGACCGGTACGCTTGTGGAAGCCAGGGTCAACGCCGCCGGTGAAATCGTCGGCCGGTTCAGCAACGGATTGACCCAGGGTCTCGCCAAGCTGCCGCTCGCCGTCGTCCGCAATCAGAACGGGCTGACGCCCCAGCAGGGGACCAGTTTTTCCCTCAGCACCGAATCCGGCGAACTTCGACTGCTGGAAGCCGACCAGACATCCTTCGGCACATTTTCGCCCCAGGCCATCGAGAATTCCGCCGCCGATCTCGCCACTGAGTTCAGCAAGCTGATCATCACCCAGCGCGCCTATTCCTCGGCCGCCCAGACCATCAAGGTGGTCGACGAGATGCACCAGGTCGCGACGCGGCTGAAAGGTTAGAGCCTCGCGGCGTCCTCGATAACCAGCTGGGATTCGTCTTTCCCGCGCCAGCGGTCGCGCAGCAGATGTCCCGCCAGATGCATTGGCATGCCGCCGGAGCGCAGCAGCATGTCACCCAATGGCGTGTCCACCGCCCGGAAGGCGATACCCTTGAGGCGCGCGCCTCCCTCGCCGCCGATGAAACAGCGCACATGGTCGCGCCCCACCACATCGGCCTTCAGGATCCGGACCGCCGGAAAACCGAAGCGTGGCCGTGCATTCCCTGCCCCGAACGGCGCCAGCCGCTCCAGCGACTGGATAAAATCGACCGTTGCGCCGGCCGCCTGCAGGCTTCCGTCGATCCCCAGTTCCGCGACAATGCCGTCCGTTCCGATGTCGTCGGCGATCCGGGCCGCGAGAAATTCCTGGAACGCAGCCTCCGCGCCGCGCTCCAGCGTGAATCCCGCCGCCATCGTATGTCCGCCGCCATTGATCAGCAGGCCTGTCTGGCGCGCGGCGACCACCGCGGAGCCGAGATCGACGCCGCGCACGGAACGCCCGGAGCCCTTGCCGATTCCGTTCTCCTCATAGGCGACGACACAGGCGGGCCGGTTGTAACGGTCCTTGAGGCGGCTGGCGACAATGCCGATCACGCCGGGATGCCATCCCTCCGCCGCGGCGAACACCAGTTCGCGCCCGGCCATCTCGTTCCCCTTGCGGGTTTCGACCTGCTCGATTGCCTCTTCAAGGCAGGCCGCCTCGATAGCCCGCCGCTCCTCGTTAAAGGCGTCGAGCCGCGCAGCAATGGTCCGCGCCTCGTCCGGTTCATGCGTGGTCAACAACCGCGCGCCGAGGCCGGCCTCCCCGACCCGTCCGCCGGCATTCACCCGCGGCCCCATGATAAAGCCGGCATGATAGGCATCCGGCGTCTCGCTGACCCGGCCGACATCGGCGAGCGCCGCCAGGCCGATATTGCGGCGGCGCGCCATGACCTTGAGTCCCTGGCAGACAAAAACCCGGTTGACGCCGGTCAGCGGCACCACATCGCAAACGGTGCCCAGCGCAACGAGGTCCAGCAGGTCCAGCAGATCCGGCGGTTGCTTTCCCTCGAACCATCCCGTGTCGCGCAGGGCCCGGTTCACGGCAACGGCAACCAGGAAGGCCACGCCGACCGCCGCCATCGCGCCATGGGGGCTTGTATCGTCCAGCCGGTTCGGATTGATAACGGCATGCGCCGCCGGCAGGCGCGGCTCGGCAACATGATGATCGACAACGATGACATCGAGGCCCGCCGCCCGCGCCGCCTCCAGCGGTTCGAAGGCCGTAATTCCGCAATCGACGGTCACGACGGTGCGGATTCCCTCGCCCGCCAGCAGTCGCATCGCATCCGCGTTCGGGCCATACCCCTCTGTGCGGCGGTCGGGAATGTAGATCCGCGTCCTGCCGCCGGCGGCTTCGAAGAATCGCGCCAGCACGGCCGATGCCGTGGCGCCGTCCACGTCGTAATCGCCGAAGATGCCGATGGTTTCGCCAGACCGCACCGCCTCGACCAGTCGCGATACGGCCTTGTCCATATCCAGCAGATGCGCCGGATCGGGCAGATGGTCCTTCAGGGACGGGTTAAGAAACGCCTCGGCGGCGTCAAGGGAAATACCGCGCGCGGCCATGACCCGACCGACGGCTTCCGGCAGGCCAAACCGCTGCGACAAGGCAAGGCCCAACCGGTCGTCATCGCCACGCGCCCGCCAGCACTTCCCGCTGACCGAACGCTCAACCCCCAGAAATACCGGACGGATACCGCTCATTCGTCCATATACTTGAACCCTGTTTTGCGGGTAAAGTCGTGATCCGCGCTGATTTTGCGCACAGTGCCGCTTTTCGACCGCATGATGATGGATTCGGTAAAGGCGCCGGTCCCGGTCCGACGGACGCCGCGCACCATGGTCCCGTCGGTCACGCCCGTTGCGGCGAACATGACGTCGCCCGAAGCCAGGTCGAGGAGACCGTATTTACGGTCAAGGTCGGTAATGCCCCACTTCTTCGCCCGCCCCCGCTCATCGTCGTTGCGGAACAGCAGACGGCCCTGCATCTGCCCGCCTATACAGCGCAATGCCGCGGCCGCCAGCACACCTTCCGGGGCGCCGCCGCTGCCCATGTACAGATCGACGCCACTGTCGCCGGTGGAGGTCGCGATGACGCCGGAAACGTCGCCGTCGCCGATCAGCATGATGCGCGCGCCCGCATCGCGCACCGCCTTGATCAGTTCCGCATGGCGCGGCCGGTCGAGGATGCAGACGACGACGTCGCTGATTTCCTTCTTTTTCGCCTTCGCCAGACTGGCGAGGTTTTCCGCCGGCGTCATATCCAGGTCGACCACCCCTTCCGGCAGACCCGCACCGACGGCAATCTTGTCCATATAGACGTCCGGCGCATTCAGGAAATTGCCGGAATCGGCCATGGCGATGACGGCAAGCGCGTTCGTCCCGCCTTTCGCCGTAATCGTGGTGCCTTCCAGCGGGTCAAGGGCGATATCGACCTTCGGGCCGCCGCCCTTGCCCACTTTTTCGCCGATATACAGCATCGGCGCCTCATCGCGCTCGCCCTCGCCGATCACGACGGTGCCATCGATGGTGAGGCTGTTCAGCGCCTGGCGCATGGCGTCCACGGCCGCCTGGTCCGCCGCCTTTTCATCCCCGCGCCCCATCCAGCGCGATGCCGCCAGCGCGGCCGCTTCCGTCACCCGGACGGCTTCCAGCGCCAGGTTACGGTCCATGGTACTATAATCTTCGCTCATCTCGGCAAACCTCCCGTCGATCCTGTCGTATAATTCGACCCGAAGTGTACACCGAACGACAAGTCATCCCGCTACTGCAAATGGGTTGCAGCTTGTCAAAAAGTCTCTATCCGGATCATCCGCGGCGGCTCCGTGACGCTGTCCAGCGCCGCGATCCGGCCCAGCGCCTGCTGCATGGCGGCTTCACGGGCTTCATGCGTCGTCACAACCAGTGGCACGACGCCGCCCGCGGCGCGGCCCCGCTGGATCGCGGATTCGATGGAAATTTCGGCGTCGCGCAGGGCCGCGGCAATTTCCGCAAAAACGCCCGGCTTGTCGTGCACCATGAAACGGACGAAATAGAGTCCGATGCGGTTCTCCAGCGGCTGAACCCGCATCGGCTGCTGCGCCGCAACCGGCACGCCGAATATCGGAACCGTCTGACCACGCGCGATATCGACGATATCGGCGACAACCGCCGATGCCGTGGGACCGCCGCCGGCGCCCCGGCCCTGGAACATGGTCGTGCCGACATAGTCGCCATCGCTGACAATCGCGTTAAAGACACCCTCTACCGCCGCAATCGGGGCAGCGACCGGCACCATGACCGGATGCACCCGCTGCTGGATACCGGCGTCCGTCTGCTCCGCGATTCCCAGCAGCTTGATGCGATAGCCGAGTTCCGTCGCAAAGGCGATATCGATGGCGCCGATATGGCGAATGCCCTCGATATGGACGGCGTCGAAATCGATGGCGCAGCCGAATGCGACGCTGGTGAGAATTGCCAGTTTATGCGCGGCGTCCACGCCGTCGATATCAAAACTAGGATCGGCTTCGGCGTATCCAAGTTCCTGCGCGTCCCGCAGGACGTCGTCGAAATCCCGGCCGGTTTCCCGCATCGTGGTCAGGATATAGTTGCAGGTGCCGTTCAGGATGCCATGCAGGCGGAATACCTGGTTCGCCGCCAGACCCTCGCGCAGTGCCTTGATAATGGGGATACCGCCCGCCACCGCGGATTCATATGCCAGCGATACGCCAGCCGCTTCCGCCGCCGTACCGAGCGACGCGCCATGCACCGCGATCAGCGCCTTGTTCGCCGTGACCACGTGGCGCCCGGCGCCGATGGCCGCCTTGCACACCTCATGCGCGACGCCTTCGCTGCCGCCGATCAGTTCCAGGACTAGATCGGCTTCCGCATCGCGCGCCATGGCGACCGGGTCGTCAAACCAGGCGATTCCGTCCAGCGAAATGCCCCGGTCGCGCGACGAATCGCGCGCCGATACCGCCGTAACCACAATCGGCCGGCCGCAGCGCAGGGCCAGCAGATCCTTCTGGCCGGCGAGCAGGCGGACGGTTTCCGCGCCGACATTTCCCAGACCGGCAACGGCAACACGTACAGGGGAACTCACGACAACGCGCTCCTTTTCAACGGGGTCTCATGCGGTTCCGCGTCGCCGCTGGACAGGAAGCGCCGGATATTGCGCGTCGCCTGCCGGATACGATGGGTATTTTCGCACAGCGCGATGCGGACATAGCCTTCACCGTGTTCGCCAAACCCGAGGCCGGGCGATACGGCGACGCCGGCCTCTTCGAGCAGGCGCTTGGAAAATTCGACACTGCCCATTGCCGCGAACTCCGCCGGCAGGGGCGCCCAGGCGAACATGGTTGCCGGCGGGCTCGGTACATTCCACCCGGCCCGCGACAGCCCGTCGATCAGCACCTCGCGGCGCTCCTTGTAAATCTGACGAACTTCTTCGACGCATTCCTGCGGGCCGTTCAGGGCCGTCGTCGCCGCGACCTGGATCGGCGTGAACGCGCCGTAGTCGAGATAGCTTTTAACCCGCGCCAGGGCCGCGATCAGGCGCGGATTACCGGCGGCGAAGCCGACCCGCCAGCCAGGCATCGAATAGGTCTTGCTGCAGGAGGTGAACTCGATGGCGATATCCTTGGCCCCCGGAATCTGAAGAATCGACGGCGGCGGATTATCGGCGTCGAAATAGATTTCGGCATAGGCCAGATCCGAGAGGATATAGATCTGGTGACGGCGGCAGAAGTCCAGCACTTCGCCGTAGAAATCGAGGTCGGCGGTAAAGGCCGTCGGATTGGACGGGTAATTCAGCACCAGGGCGATCGGCTTCGGCACCGAATGAATGACCGCCCGCTCCAGCGCCGCGATAAATTCCGGTCCCGGCTCCACCGGCACATGCCTGACCGAGCCGCCGGCGATCACGAACCCGAACTGATGGATCGGGTAGGAGGGATTCGGCACCAGAAGCGTATCGCCCGGGCTGGTGATCGCCTGCGCAAGATTGGCGAGGCCTTCCTTCGACCCCAGGGTGACAATGGCTTCCTTTTCGAAGTCGAGATCGACGCCGAAACGGCGGTCGTAATAGGCGGCCAGCGCCTTGCGCAGCCCGGGAATGCCGCGCGAGTTGGAATAGCGATGGGTGCGCGGATTGCGCACGGTTTCCACAAGCTTTTCAACGATATGCGGCGCGGGCGGCATATCGGGATTGCCCATGCCAAGATCAATGATGTCCTCGCCGGCGGCGCGGGCCGCGGCCTTCATGGCATTCACTTCCGCGAACACATAAGGTGGCAGGCGCTTGATCTTGTAAAATTCTTCTTCCATCAATCACTAGCGTGGCTTTCTCAGCCAACGCTTCCTCACACTGTTGAAAGGCCGATTCCGAGGGAATTCCCGCCGCTTATGTAACGCCAGTCAGGCCAAGTGTCGACAGCAAGTTGGCGCCCTTGCCGCAAACAGGACAGAACCGGCGCGAAGCGGCTATACATACGCGGTAATCTGTGGCCGGAATATGGTCGCCATTTGCGGAAAGTGAGGGCATGCACGAAGACGGTTCCCTCGAGCGACGCGAGGCCGCCGCCATGATGCGGCAGGCGAGAATCCGCAAGGCGCTCGGCGACTGGAGCGGGTCCCTGGCCGCCGCAGACGCCGTGCTGGAAATCGATCCGGAAAACGTCGAAGCGGAACTGATGCGCGCCACCGCGCTGCTGTCCCTGCGCCGCCTGGAGGACGCCACAAAATCGGTTAAGCGGGTCATCCGGCACTTGCCGGATGACGGCGGATTACAGCTTTTCCACGCCCGCTGCCTGATGGCGCAGGAAAAATTCGCCGAAGCGGTATCGCCTGCGCGCCGGGCCGCCGAACGCCTGCCCGATACCGCCGACGCGCAGTATGCCTGCGGCGCCTGCCTGAAACGAACCGGCGACCACGGTGCCGCAATTCCCTATCTGGAGCGCGCCCTTGCCCTCGACGCCAGCCGGTACGATGCCCTGAACGATCTGGGCGATATCCATATCGCGCGCGGCGAACTGCAGTCGGCGTTATGCTTCTTTCGGCAGTCGCATGCGATCCTGCCGTACAACGTCAACGCGATGTCGGCGCTGTGCTTCTATTCCGCATTCGATCCGCATACCGATGCCGCCGCCCTGTTCGCCATTCGGCGCGACCTCGGCCGGCACCTGGAACACGAGGCGGGAAACCGCCCGGCGCCTGTCCCCGCCGCACCGCGCCCGGACGGACGGATCCGGATTGGATACCTCTCCTACGACCTGTGTTACGGGGTCACATCCTGGTTTCTCGAACCGGTTCTGGCCCGGCACGACCGCCGCCGCTTTCACATCACCGGGTATCACGGCAATCCGGTCAAGGACGAAACCACCGCGCGGTTGGGAAGCCATGCCGATGCATGGCGGGATATTGCCGGCGACAGCGTGAAACAGACCGCCGAACGAATTCGGCGGGACGGGATCGATATCCTCGTCCTGGTCTCTTTCTACAACGGCAAGGATCATCGGGTACTGGCCCATCGCCCCGCCCCGATACAGGTCGGCTATTTCAACCGTGTCGCCTCGACGGGCCTGGATTCCGTTGATTACATTCTGACCGAGCCGCTCGCCGACCCTGCCGGCGGCGTCGAACATCTGTATACCGAGTCCCTTGTCCGCCTGACGGACCATCCCGGCTACCTGCCCCCTGGCGACGCCCCGGCGCTGTCACCGCCGCCGTTTCAAAAAAATGGCTACATTACATTCGGCAGTTTCAACAACCATACGAAAATCGGGCCGGCGGTGATCCGGGCATGGTCCGCCATATTGCAGGCCGTCCCGGATGCGCGGCTAATCCTGCGCAGTGCGTCCTATTTCGGCGATGCCGATACCGTTGACCTGTTCCGTCGGCAGTTTGTCGCGCATGACATCAATCCAGCGCGGCTGGCGTTTCAGGGCATGCGCGCAACGCGAAACGATCACCTGTCGGGAATCGGCGAAGCCGATATCGCCCTCGACCCTTTTCCCTGCAACGGAGGAACGACGACCTGCGACACCATGCTGATGGGCGTCCCGCTGGTTACTCTGGTATCGGACAGCTTCATGGGCCGGCAGGGGTTGCGGTACATCACCAGGCTCGGTATGGGCGACCTCGCGGCCCGGTCGGTCGACGGCTATGTCGCGACCGCCGCCAGCCTTGCCGTCGACCGGGATCGCCTGGTGTCGCTGCGCAATGCGCTACGCGAACGGTTCGCCCGGAACATGATGAATTACGGCCTGCACATCCGCGAGCTCGAGACCGCATACGCGCATATGTGGCAGAAGCACCTGAGCGGCGCCGATCGCACGGATTTCAGCGTCCGCGATACCAGGGTCATTGTGACCCGAAACGGCAACCACCCGACAATTGGCGATAAATTTCAATAAATATAAACAATAACAATTAAATATATTTCAATATAATTTCTGTTACTTTTTTAAGAATCTTTAAATAATTTCAATACTATAGTTGTTGCAATTATTACTTTCCTGTTGTCAGATTTCTATTAATAACAAACCTACAATGATCAAAGGTCATCATGCGGTATTTATTCGTTGTCCTCAGCGGCATTGGTCTTTCGGGCTGCGCGCTTCCCGTCTCGCTTCAGATTGCATCCTTTGCGGCATCCGGGCTCAGCTATATGACGACGGGGAAAAGCATGTCCGACCATGCGGTATCCGCCATGGTATCGCAGGACTGCGCCGTACACCGTATCGTTTTGGGTCTGGGCATGTGCGAGGCCTATGTCGATGAAAATAACGGGATCGCCGTGGCGCAGGGCGAACCGGCGACGGAAGACACGGCCGCGCAGGACAGCGCCACGAAGCATCTTCGCGACAGCATGGTTTCACTGGCTGAAAGGCTTGACGGCGACCTCCAGCCGGCGTCGGGCCCCGTGGCTTCCGAACCCGTAGCAATCCTGCTCCCCGCAGGAAACGACGAACAAGCGTCCGGCGCCCGGAACGACGAATCATCCAGCGCCCTGGAGCCGGTCGACAGGGTCCTGGTCGCAATGGCCGAAACGATCAATAGTCTCCCGCCAGCCGGTAAATCCGATGAAGGCGCAATCGGCGATCGAACGGCCAGCGCGCAACATTACCTCATCATCGGTCTGTTCCGGCAGTTTCAGGAGGCTGAGACGGTTCGGACCCGGCATGCGGGCCTGCGGACCGTCGTCCGTATGGTTCTGGACGATGGCGCGCTTATGTTTCAGGTCATCGCGGGACCGTTTTCCCGTCCGGATGCCATTGATATCGCGGCGACTATCGCCGACGGGGATGCGCCACCGAAAATCGCCCTGCTATGCGCCGACCGGGCGAGCCGCGCGCCTTGCGGCGGCCAGACGGGCTACGCAAGCGTGCGGGTAAGCCTCCACCCGGCTGCCGCGAAGTAAGGGCGGCGCGACACGGTACCGGTCAGTTCATCATCCAGATTTCCGCACGCCGGTTCGCCGCTTCGCCCGCCGCAGTATATTCGGCATAGAGGGGCGCGGTGTCGCCCAATGCCTCCACGGTTATCTGACCCGGCGACACGCCGAGGCTGACCAGCGCGGAGACAACCGCGTTCGCCCGGCTGAGCGATACCTCGTAATTCACCCGCGAACGACGGGACGAATTGGAAGCGCCGGCCCCGCCGCTGGCATGACCGACAACCCTGAGCCGGTTTCCCGTCGCCCGCTGCGCTGCCGCGATCTGCTCCAGAATCGCGACATCCGCCGATTGCAGGTGTTTGGCGTTTTCGGCGAAATATATCGTGCCCACTTTCAGCGGCTCCGACAATATCGGCGACGCGTCGGCTGTCGCAGGCGGGGTGGTATTGGCCGGCGGGGCAACAGATGGCGGCGGCGGAACAACGCTCGGTGCCGGCGGCGAAACCGGCAGTGGCGCGACGGATTCGGCGGTACGCGGTTCGGGTGGCGCAACCGACTGCGGCGCCGGCACGGATGGCGGCGGCGGTACGCCCGGCCGCGTGACCGGTACCTCTCTATTGTCTGGCGCCGCCGGAATTTCCGGGCGGGGTACGCTCGGCCTGGCAACGGGCGGCGGCGCGGGCGGCACGGACGAGACCCGCGGTCCCGCCGCCTGCGGCAGCCCGCCCGCGCGGCGGTCCACTTCCTGGCGGACTTCCTCTTCGGTATAACGCGCGTTCTCCTGATCGGCGACCAGCCCTTCGCGGATTTCCGCCTGCTGCGATTTGAGCGACGGAACTACGGGACGCTCGGGCACGGATCCGAGATTGGGAAACTCTTTCGAAGCGGACCCCTGCTCCGGGGCGGCTTCAGGCGCGTCATCCTCAAACCACTTCATCGGGTTGACGTAATCCGGAACGCTTTCGCAAGCGGTCATCAGAACCGAGATGGCGACAAGCAGCGCCCAAACCGCTATTCTGCCTCCTGTCCGCGCGTCACCGGGAGCTTCGCCTTGATTTATTTTGCACTGCAACATAACTATATCCTGCTTCGCCGCTCTACTGCGACAACTGTCGCAAGGATCGTTTGAGAGTGTGGCAAGAATAGGGAACATGTTGTGAGCAATCAATTGGACAGCAAGGCAAACGAGACCAGCCATACGGAAGCCGATGTGGCCCAGCTGGCGCAAAATCTGGCGAAAGTCGCCGACCATATCCGGCAGATTGCGCAGATGTATATCGAAAAGCAGCAGCTAAGGGACGAAAGCGACATCGAATCGCCGCTGGGTCACGCGGATCCCCTGAATATCGGTGACGCCTTCAAGAGCATGGCGACCAGTATGCTGGCCAACCCGGCGCAGATGGTCGAGGCGCAGGCGTCGCTTTTGCGATCCTATGGCGATTTATGGCGCTATACGTCGCGGCGCATGCTGGGGGAAACGCCGGAACCGGTAATAAAACCCGCCCCGGACGACCGCCGATTCGCTGACCCGGCCTGGAATAACAGCGGCATTTTCGAGTTCATCAAGCAGTCCTATCTGCTGACGGCGAAGTGGCTGGTGGATACGGCGCATCAGGTGGAGGGACTGGACGACAAGGAAGCGAGGAAGGTCGATTTTTATACGCGGCAGTTCACCAACGCGATCGCGCCAACGAATTTTGTTCTGACCAACCCCGAAGTGCTGCGCGCCACGGTCGATTCGAACGGCGAAAACCTGGTCAGGGGTCTGGAGAACCTGCGCAAGGATATGGAACGGGGCGACGGCAACCTCCGAATCCGGATGGTCGATGACGAAGCCTTCGAAGTGGGCCGGAACATCGCGATGACGCCGGGTAAGGTTGTCTACCAGAACGACCTGATGCAGCTGATCCAGTATGCGCCGCAAACCGACCAGGTCTACCGCCGCCCGCTGCTGATCATGCCGCCGTGGATCAACAAGTATTACATCCTCGATCTGCGCGAGAAAAATTCCTTCATTCGCTGGGCCGTGGAACAGGGCCTGACGGTCTTCGTCATTTCCTGGGTCAATCCGGATGCCGGCCTCGCCGACAAATCCTTTGCCGATTACATGAAGGACGGGCCGCTGGCGGCGCTGGACGCGATCGAACGGGCCACCGGCGAGAAAGAAGTCAACGTCATCGGATATTGCCTCGGCGGGACGCTGCTGGCGGCGACCCTTGCCTACATGACGGCCAAAAATGACAAGCGTTTTACCGCCGCGACATTTTTTACCGCCATGATCGATTTCGCGGAACCGGGCGAGCTGGGTATTTTCATCGATGAGGAGCAGTTGAAGGCGCTGGAAACCCGTATGAAGGCGCGCGGCTATCTTGAGGGCAGCGAGATGGCGACAACCTTCAACATGATGCGCGCCAACGACCTGATCTGGTCCTTCGTCATCAACAATTACCTGCTGGGCAAGGACCCCTTCCCCTTCGACCTGCTGTACTGGAATTCCGATTCGACCCGCATGCCGGCCGCGATGCACAGTTTCTATCTGCGCAAGATGTATGTGGAGAACAAGCTGGTCCAGCCCGGCGGTATCGAACTGGACGGCGTGCCCATCGACCTGTCGACGGTGAATATCCCGAAATTCATCCTGTCGACCAGGGAAGACCATATCGCGCCGTGGAAATCCACCTATGCCGGGGTGCATGCATACAAGGGGCCGGTGAAATTCTGTCTCGCGGCCTCCGGCCATATCGCCGGCGTCGTCAACCCGGCGGACAGCGGCAAGTATTCGCACTGGACCAACAACCGGAAGCCGAAGAGCCCCGAGGCGTGGCTCGAAGGGGCGGAGGAGCATCCGGGGTCCTGGTGGCCCGAATGGGCCAAATGGATCGCCCGGCATGGCGGCGGCAAGGTCCCGGCGCGGGAACCCGGCGACGGCGATCTGAAAATCATCGAGGACGCGCCCGGTTCCTATGTGAAATTGCGCCTGAAATAACCGGCACTATTCGCCACGCGCCCGGTATTCACGGTTCAGGATGTAGATACCGCTGGCGACGACGACGAGTGTGCCGGTGACGGTCCAGGAATCCGGCAGGTCGCCCCAGACCAGATAGCCCAGAATCACCGACCAGATGATCGCGGTATAGCGCAGCGGCGCCGCCACCTTGGCTTCGGCAAAGCGGAAGGTCTCGATCATGAAATACTGGCCGAGGCAGACACAGCAGCCGGTCAGCGCCGCAAGCCCCCACTCCGCGGCGTTCGGCATGACCCAGCCGAAGGGCGCCATCGGCAGCGTGAAGACCACGGAAATGACGCTGGAGGAAAACATGATCGCCAGCGAGCCTTCATACGCCGTGAGTTTCCGCGTGATGATGTCGCGGATCGCGCCGGACAGAGCCACGCCCAGGGGAATCAGCGCCAGCAGGCGGAAGGTTTCCGGCGTCGGCCGCGTAATGATGACGATGCCAAGGAACCCGACAATGATGGCCGACCAGCGCCGCCAGCCAACCTGTTCGCCCAGAAACGGAATCGCCAGCGCCGTCAGGAACAGCGGCCCGGCAAAGCCGATCGCGATCGCGTCCGCCAGCGGTAACACACTGACGGCAAGGATGAACAGGATGCCGTTGATGAAATGCACGCTGCCCCACAGCAGGTGCCCGCGCTTGTTGCCCATGCGGATCAGCGCCAGACTGCGGTAGCGCACCGCGATTGCGAGGACGATCAGGCAGATCACGGCGGAGCGCATGCTCAGTAACTGCGTCGTCGGGATCGTGTCGCTCAGCCATTTCAGCAGCGCGTTGTTCAACCCCATGAACAGCGTGCTGAGCACCATCAGCATGATGCCCTTGAACTTGGCGTTTTCATGGGTAGTGGCGAATGCGGTCATGACAAGGCGCCCTGTTGCGGCCGGTCAGACTATCCCGCCGCTACGGCGCTGCCAGTAAAATTCGATGCTGCACCGCGTCACGCGGCGAAACGCCAGGCGGAGATAACACTCTACCCGGCCATCAGATCCGCCAGTTCGCCCATGTCGCAGACGATCAGGTCGGGCTGGTGCGGCGTCTGGCCATAGGGGCGTTTGCGCCGGTCGATGAAGGCGGTGCGCATGCCGAAGGATTTGGCGCCGGTACAGTCGAAAGTATGGTTGGCGACAAACAGGATCGACGACCGGTCCAGGGCCAGGATTTCCGACGCGACTTCATAGGTTCGGAAATGCGGCTTGAAATAGCCGGCCGCCTGCACGGAGATCGTCTCATCAAAGTCGAACCCGATATGGGGCCTGGCGTTTTCCAGCATGTCCGGGTCGCCATTGGACAGGATGGCCAGGCGGTAACGCCGTTTCAGCCGGCGCAGGGCGTCCGGCACCTCCGGGAAGGGTTCCAGCCGTTCAATCGCGGCGACCAGCATTTCAACTTCCGCCGAGCTATGCGCGATTCCGGCCCGGTCCAGCGCGAAATCCACCGAACGATGCCCGATCTCCCGATAAGTCGTATGCCCGCGGTCGCACAGCGAGTCGATCATCGAGTTTTCGAAATGGGTCCGCCGCCACCAGGTGACAAACCGGTGCGGGTCGGTGGACGCGCCCTTTTCGGCGAAATACGCCGTGACCACCTTTGTCAGTCCGCCCTGCATGTCGACGACCGTCCCATACTGGTCGAAGACCAGCGCCTTCACTTCGCGCTTCAGCACATCGATGTCGGTCATTTGCCCGGCTCCGGTTGTTGACATGCGGCCTGAAACAGGCCGCTACAGGATCTCGAAAACGTCATACAGCGCCTTGTCGGGCAACCGCCGACCGACGCCGACCGAAACGATCCGGTTCAGCCAGTCGTATTTCGGCGCCGACGTTTCGAAAAACGGCGCATTGCGCAGGTAGTATTCCGACGGATCGACCGTATCGCCATCGGCGATCCGCTGCATGACCTCCGGGGAGCCGTGCCGCACCCCGGTGTAATACATGTGGATCAGCGCATCGTCATCGGTGCGCAGCGCCAACCGGACATTCGGCGTCATCGCCCCGTCGGCGCGAACCAGTTTCTGATCCATACCGCCGGCCAGCACCGCGCCGCGCAGCCGCGGCCCTTCGAAACTGCCCGGCCCCAGCAGGTCGATATGGCGCGCGCCGAACGGCGTGTCGCCGAAGTCGATGAATTGAGCAACCCCGATGGTGATCGTAAACAGGTATTCGGACTTCAGTTCCGGCATGTTCCATTCTCCATGTTGAATGCCAGCATACCGAAAGGCGTCGTCCGGCCAAAACCCGCGAGCAAAGAAAAACCCCCGTCACGAAGATGGGGGTTTTTATGTTTCGGCCTGCGCCGATAGAGCTTGCCGCTGGGTCTGATCCCATGCCCGAACTGCCGGACAATCGTGGCGAGCGCATTGCGCCGCCGGGGCGGTGTCTGCCGCTGACGGTGTTTCATGATGACTTGCTCCTGCTTCATTATCGCCCCTATCTGGCGAATCCTGAAGCGGAATGCAAATTATTCGTCCGGTGTCAGGCCCTTGCGGAACCGGTCCTGGTTCGCGACATAGAATGCAACCGTTTCCGCGATCATCGCCTTATCGGCATCCGTCGTCTGCCGGATGACCCGGCCCGGCGTACCCATGACGACCGAATTATCGGGAATTTCCTTGCCATCGGGAATGAGGGCGCGGGCGCCGATAATGCAGTTGCGTCCGATCCTGACGCCGTTAAGGACAACCGCGCCGATGCCGACCAGCGAACCGTCGCCGACCGTGCAGCCATGCAGGATCGCCCCGTGACCGATCGTGACATTGCTGCCGACGATTGTCGGGTGGCCCGGATCCGTGTGCAGGATACAACCATCCTGCACATTGGAATTTTCCCCGACGGTAATCGCCTCGTTATCGCCGCGAATGACAGCGTTCCACCACACGCTGGCATTTTTCGCCAGGCGCACCTTGCCGATCACGGCGGCGCTGGGCGCGATGAAATAGTCCTCACCGCTGACCCGAACGCCATCCAGCGCGTATTTCACGAAACCGCGCGCTTAACCGAAGGTCGCGCCGGCCGCGAGACCGCTGCTGGCAACGAACTCCTTCGCCGTGATCTTCTTGTCGCCTTCCGGCCGCACGCGCTGCACCAGGATTGAACCGCCGTTGGCCGCCACGGTAATGCCGTCGTCGCTGACGGACAGGACCTCACCCGGCTTGCCGCCGCTTGCGGTTCCCATCCGGCTGTCGAATATCTGCAGTTCCTTGCCGCCATGGGTCGTCCAGGCGCCCGGCTGCGGATTGGTGCCGCGGATCAGGTTGTAAACCTCGGCGACCGGCTTGCTCCAGTCGATCTTCGCATCGTCCTTGCGGCACCAGCTTTCATAGGTCTGCTTCGATTCATCCTGCACCACCCGCGGCGCCTTGCCGGCCGCCACGAGATCGACACCCTCGAGCATCGCATCGACGCCCATCGGGAACAGCTTGTTGAAGTAGATGCTGCCCAGCGTGTCGTCCGGGCCGATCTCGACTTCCTTCTGCAGGACGATCGGGCCGGTATCGAGCCCGTTGTCGGGCCAGAAGATGCTGAGCCCGGTTTTCTTCGAACCCATGATGATCGGCCAGTTGATCGAACTCGGGCCCCGGTGCAGCGGCAGGAGAGACGGGTGGTACTGGATCGTCCCGTGGGTCGGAATGTTCAGGAACTCCTCCGGCACGAATTTGGTGACATAGGCCATGACGCCGATATCGGGCTTGAGCGCCTCGCATTCCGCCCAGACCGCCGGCTCCTTGAACGATGCCGGCTGGTAGACCGGCAGCTTGTGCTCCAGCGCCAGCGTCTTGATCGGATCCATCGGCCGGCCTTCCTTGTCCGGCGCACAATAGACGGCGACGACATTATCGCCGCGGTCCAGCAGCGCCTTCAGCACGGCTTCACCAAATGCCTGCTGGCCATGTACAACAATTCGCATTCTTGATCCCTTCCTGTTTATTTTTCGCGCCGGCGCCTAGACAGCGCCTGCTTCCCGCACCGCCGCGATTGCCCCGTCATCGAGACCCAGTTCGCGCAGCACTTCATCGGTGTGTTCGCCAAGCAGCGGCGACCGCCTTACTTCCGACGGCGATGCCGACAGCTTGATCGGGTTACCGACAGACAGATATGTCCCCCGCTCGGGATGGTCAACTTCGACAATCGTCCCAGTTTCGCGCAAGGAAGGCTCTTCCGCCAGTTCCTTCATGGAAAGGATCGGCCCGCAAGGCACGTTGAGCGGGTTCAGGATATCCATGACCTCGAACTTGTTCTTGGTCATGGTCCATTTCTCGATTTCCGCAAACATGGTTTCAAGGTGCTGCAGGCGGGCCTTCGGCGTGTTCCATTCGGGATCCTCCAGCCAGTCTTCATGGCCGATCTGCCTGGCCAGTCCGGCAAAGGCCGCCGCCTGGGCGATCACATAGATATAGGCATCGGGATCGGTTTCCCAGCCCTTGCACTTCACGATCCAGCCCGGCTGACCGCCGCCGGACGCATTGCCGGCGCGCGGCGTCGCCTCGCCGAACTCGCCGTGCGGATATTGCGGATATTCGGTCAGCGGCCCATGCGCCAGACGTTGCTGATCGCGCAGCTTGACCCGGCACAGGTTCAGCACGCCGTCCTGCATCGCGCATTCGACCCGCTGCCCCTCGCCCGAATGGGTGCGGTGGAACAGCGCCGTGACGATACCAAGCGCCAGATGCAGCCCGGTGCCGGAATCGCCGATCTGCGCGCCCGTGACCAGCGGTACGTCACCGATCATGCCCGTCGTCGAGGCAGAACCTCCCGTGCACTGGGCAACGTTTTCGTAGACCTTGCAGTCCTCGTACTTGCCAGGGCCGAATCCCTTGATCGAGGCGTAGATCATGCGCGGGTTCAGTTCGTGAATTCGCTCCCATGAAAAGCCCATGCGGTCCATGGCGCCCGGCGCGAAGTTCTCGACCAGCACATCGCAATGCCTGATCAGCTTCTCAAAAATTTCCTTGCCGGAATCGAGCTTCGTATTCAGCGTCATGCCGCGCTTGTTGTGGTTCAGCATGGTGAAATACAGGCTGTCGACATTGGGAATATCCTGCAACTGTCCCCGCGTCGCATCGCCCACGCCGGGGCGTTCCACCTTGATGACATCCGCCCCGAACCAGGCCAGAAGCTGGGTACAGGTCGGCCCCGACTGCACATGGGTCATATCGAGAATCTTGACCCCTTCAAGGGCTTTGCTCATTGCATCATTCCTGTTCTTGCGAGTTGAAATAAAATTGCGCGGCTATTTGCGGGCCACGACGCTTTGCGGGTTGAGATTGCCGATACGGCCGCTTTCGGTTCCCGCCGCAGGGTCGATGACGGCGTTCACAAGGGTCGGCCTGCCCGAATCCATCGCCGCGTTCACCGCCTGCCTCAGCTCGTCCGGCGAGGTTGCCGTGACGCCGACACCGCCGAAGCCCTGCATCATCAGGTCGTAGCGCGCATCCTTGACGAATACCGTTGTCGAAACGTCCTCGCCGCCGGACGGATTGACGCCGGTACCCTGATAAATGCCGCCATTATTGAACACGACGACACAGACCGGCAGGTTGTATCGGCAGATGGTTTCTATCTCCATACCGGAGAAGCCGAAGGCGCTGTCTCCCTCCACCGCCAGTACGGGCTTGCCCGTTTCCACCGCCGCCGCGATCGCCATGCCCATGCCGACCCCCATGACGCCCCAGGTGCCGACGTCGAGCCTTTTGCGGGGCTGGTACATGTCGATGATGCTTCTGGCGAAGTCGAGTGTATTCGCGCCTTCATTGACCAGGATCGCATCGGGGCGTTCCCTGATGATCGTCCGCAACGCGCCCAGGGCGCCCTGGTAATCCATCGGGACATTATTATTCTGCAGTCGCGGCGCCATGCGGGCGACGTTGGTTTCGACTTTTTCCCGGATCTCGCCCGTCCATTGCGCCGGCGGCGCCGACCAGCCCTTGCCCATGCCGTCCAGCAGGGCCTGAACGCAGGATCCGATATCGCCCACCAGCGGGGCGGCGATTTCGACATTGCTGTCCATTTCCTTCGGCTCGATATCCACCTGGATGAACTTCTTGGGCTTGTCGCCCCAGGTCCTGCCCTTGCCGTGCGACAGCAGCCAGTTGAGCCGTGCGCCGATCAGCATCACCACATCGCTTTCCTTCAGCACGAGCGACCGCGCGGCGCCGGCGGATTGCGGGTGCGTATCCGGCAGCAGGCCCTTGGCCATGCTCATCGGCAGATAGGGAATGCCGCTGGTTTCGACGAATTCGCGGATCGCATCATCGGCCTGGGCATAGGCCGCGCCCTTGCCGAGAATAATCAGCGGCCGTTGCGCGCCCTTGAGGACGTCGAGCGCGCGCCTGACCGATTCCGGCGCGGGAATCTGGCGCGGGGCCGCGTCGATCACCTTGACCAGCGATTTTTCGCCCGCGGCAACGTCCATGACCTGGCCAAGGAGCTTGGCGGGGAAATCGAGATAGACCCCGCCGGGACGGCCGGACACGGCGGCGCGGATGGCGCGGGCGATGCCGATGCCGATGTCTTCGACATTCAGGACCCGATAGGCCGCCTTGCAGAGCGGTTTGGCGATGGCCAACTGGTCCATTTCTTCGTAGTCGCCCTGCTGCAGGTCGACTATTTCGCGCTCCGACGAGCCGCTGATCAGGATCATCGGGAAACAGTTGGTCGTCGCGTGCGCCAGCGCCGTCAGCCCGTTGAGGAAACCCGGTGCGGAGACGGTCATGCAGACGCCGGGCTTCTTCGTCAGATATCCTGCGATTGCCGCCGCGTAGCCGGCGTTCTGTTCATGCCGGAATGAAAGGACCCGCATGCCCGCGCCCTGCATATAGCGCCCCAGATCCGTGATCGGAATTCCCGGCACGTTATAGATCGTGTTGATGTCATTGAGCTGGAGCGCGTCGATGACCAGGTTGAAGCCATCGGTCAATGTTGCCTTTTCGCCAGTTTCCTGCGCCATGTTTACCTCCCCTGCGTCCTGGGCCGGACGCGAAATTTTCACGCCTCAATCCAGATAGTGCACGTTCTTTTCGACATGCGCGGCCAGATCGAGCGTATGCTGCCGCGCCAGTTTCTCCGCGAGTTCGGTGTCGCGTTGTTCCAGGGCTTCGATGATATTCATATGGTCGATGATCGAACGGCTGGCCCGGTCGTTTTCGGCAATCGTCTTCGCCCGGATCGCCCGCATGTGAATGAACAGGCTGTTCGCCGTTTCGATCAATAAATCGCAATGGCTCAACTTCAGCAGCGCCTGGTGAAACCGGATATTGCGATCCGAATACTCGTCGATATTGGCCTGCACCTGCCCGCCATCCGGCGTCGAGAACAATGCCCGCAGCGACGCAATTTCCGCGTCGCTCGCATGTTGCGTAATCAGCCGGGCCGCCATGCTTTCCAGCGCGGCCCAGACAGTGATCATCTGCAGAATTTCGCGTTTCGGCTTGCGGACAACGAAAACGCCGCGTCGCGGCGCGATCCGCACCAGCCCTTCCTGCTCCAGCCGCGCGATCGCCTCGCGAATCGGAGTTCGGCTGACGCCCAGTTGCTCGGACAGTAACCGCTCGTCCAGCCGCGGTTCTTCGGGGTTGGCGTAGATGTCCATGGTCGTGATGGCCTGTTTCAGCGCGTCATAGGTCCTGTCCTTCAGGCTCTGGACATCCTCGATCGGCTGAAATATGGAAATGGCCTCTGGCATGACACCTGATTTGCGTGTGACGGCAAGTTTCGCGCTCCCGTGGTATACATTATGCCAACAGCCGCCCGGCAAGCAAGGGAACACTGACGGATTATCCGACCAGCGCCGGCAGGCGCGCCGCCACATTCTCTTCCGGTACAGGAAGCCGTCCACGACCCCGCCCTGGAGAATGGCAGGAAGCAGCGTATTCACAAACAGCACGAAGCCCTGCCAGCGTAACAAAATCAGGTTTCTCCCAAAGTCATTGGGTGCGATCCGAAATATCTTGTTCGATTCGGGGTTCCGGACATAGCCTGTGTGCCCGCATCTGCAGCAGGAAAGGCGAACCGATGGCTGACAAGGTCGTTCTCTGGCGCCCCATGTACGATCAGGTCGGGCATCGGCTGCTGACCGATGGCGGGGCCGAACTCGCCATCGTCGACAGCTCCGACGCCCAGGACCTGGTCAGGGAACTCAGGGATGCCAAAGCGCTCTGGGTCCGGACGCCGGAACGGGTCACCGCCGATATTCTGGACGCCGCCGACGACCTCGCCATCGTCTCCACATCCGGCTTCGGAACCGACAATATCGACATTCCCGCCGCCACGGCGCGCGGAATCCTTGTGGTGAATCATCAGGGTTTCGGCCGCACTCCGGTTTCCGAACACTCGATCATGCTGATGATGGCCGCGATGAAGCAGATACGCTGGGGCGACAGGGCCGCCCGCGACGGCAGCGCCTGGGATCAGCGCACGGGGCTGGAAATTTTCGAACTCGAGGGCAAGACGGTCGGCCTGGTCGGTCTCGGCTATATCGGATCGGAGCTCGCCCGCAAGCTGATCCACGGGTTCACTTGCCGGGTCCTGGCCTATGATCCCTATGTCGATCCCAGGCTCGCCCTGACCAGCGGGGTCACGCTCATGGACGACCTGCACGCGATGCTGAAGCAATGCCGGATACTCTGCCTCTGCGCGGAACTCACCGACGAGACCCGCTACATCATCGCGGCCGATGAACTGGCGCAACTGCCCGATGGCGCCATTGTCGTAAATGCGGCGCGTGGCCAGCTGCTGGACCTCGATGCCCTCGTCAAGGCCCTCGACAACGGACCGGTCGCCGCAGCCGGACTCGACGTCGTTTACCCGGAACCGCTCGCCGCCGGCCACCCGGTGCTGACGCATGACAAGATTGTTCTGACGCCGCATATCGCCGGCATGTCGGCCGAAGCGACAAACCGGCTGGCCCATTCCGCCGCCGACCAGATCCTGGCCGGCCTCAAGGGCCGAATGCCGAAATTCCCGCTGAACCCCGCGGCCTGGGAAGGACCGAATTCGCGTCGTCCGATACCGTAAGGACGGGAATACCCCTTCACGGTCAGCAGGCGTCAACCTGCGCCGAAAGGGCACGGCCGAGGATTTCAAAACTTTCCTTCCGGCGGCTGCCCTGACGCCAGGCGATGCCGATATCGCGGTGCGGGTTTTCGCCCTGCAATTCCCGCACGATCAGACCGGTCCCGTTGAGGATGCCTGCATCGAGCGCCAGTTTCGGCACAAGGGTTATGCCCAGGCCATTGGCAACCATCTGCACCAGTGTATGCAGCGACGTCGCCTCGAAGCCCCCCTGCCTGGGTCGCGCAAGCGAACAGACGCTCAGCGCGTGATCGCGAAGGCAGTGACCGTCCGCCAGCAGCAGCAGGGAATCCGCTGGCAGTGCGTCGGGCGGAATCCTGTTCTGGCGCGCCAGCGGATGATCCGCCGGACAGACAACCGAAAAGCGATCCTCAAATAATGTCGTCGTTTCGATATTTTCCGCCGCATACGGCAGGGCCAGCAACACCAGGTCCAGCGCGCCCTGGTCCAGTTGCTCGAGCAGCACCGCCGTCAGACCCTCCTGCAGGTAGAGCTGCAGCTTCGGAAAAGCCTCGCGCAACGCCGGCAGAACGCGCGGCAGCAGGAACGGGCTGATGGTCGGAATGACGCCCAGCCGCAGCACACCGGTCAGCGGCGCCTGCGCCGTTTCGGCAATCTGCATGATATCCTCGACGCCGCCGAGGACCGGCCGAGACCGTTCCACCACTTCATCGCCCAGAGGGGTGAAAACGACGCGGCGCTTCGTCCGTTCCACCAGCACCGCCCCAAGCAGCGTTTCCAGTTCGGCGATGGCGGCGCTCAATGTCGGCTGCGTCACGGCGCAGGCATCGGCGGCCCGGCCGAAATGACCGTGTTCCTTCAGGGCCGTCAGATAGCGAAGCTGTTTCAGCGTCGGCGCATAAGTAATTGCCATAATCTATTATTATTATAAATAATATTGATTTCAATTATTAAATGGTTTTCGCTATTCATGCTTCATCAGGTTTCAACGAACCGCGTAATGGAGCAAACCAAATGCATGATACACCGACCCGTGTTCCGGAAGTCACTTTCAAGACCCGTGTCCGCGACGAATCCATATCCGGACCGAACCCCTATCGCTGGCAGGACCGGTCATCCGCAGATATTTTCAATGGTCGCCGCGTCGTGGTTTTCGCGTTGCCCGGCGCCTTCACCCCGACATGCAGTTCGACCCATCTCCCCGGCTATGAAGCGAAATGCGATGCGCTGAAAGCCGTCGGGATCGACGAGGTGATCTGCCTTTCCGTGAACGACGCTTTCGTGATGTTTCAGTGGGGCAAGGCCCAGGGAATCAAAAATGTCACGATGCTGCCCGATGGCTCCGGCGCCTTCACCCGGAAAATGGGCATGCTGGTCGACAAGGACAATCTTGGCTTCGGTTTCCGCAGCTGGCGGTATTCGATGCTGGTCGATGACGGCAGGATCGAGAAAATATTTGCGGAGCCCGGCTACTGCGACAACGCGGAAGACGACCCATTCGAAGTCTCGGATGTCGATACCATGCTTGCCTACCTGTCGAAAACCGCAGCCACAAAAGCGGCCTGACCGCCGGACACGCCGAAGTCCGCCCTTCCGCCCGTTCCGTTCGAACATTGCTGAAGGGCGGTCGGCAACCGAGAATACGGCGCGCTTAACCGAAATTCGGCGACAGGAAGTCCATGACGGTCATGACCGGAAGGCTCATTCAACCCGTCATCATGGCCGGGATATTACTCGCGTTCGCATGTCCGGCTCCGCCTGCAAGCGGCGCGGAGATCCGGATTACGCCGGTGCAGATGAACGCGGAAAACCGCGACGAGAAAACAATCGGCAACCTGACATGGCGCGGCGGCTTCGCCATGACGATGGAAAATCCCCTCTTCGGCGGACTGTCGGGCCTGGAGGTCAGTCCGGACGGCCGCCGGTTACTGGCGGTTACGGACAACGGTTACTGGCTGCGCGCGGAACTCACCTATCGCGATGGGGATCTCGCAGGCATCCGCAACGCGGAACTTGCCCCCCTTCTCGGGCAGGACGGAAGGCCGCTCGGCAGCAAACCCTGGTCGGATGCGGAGTCGCTCGCGCCATTGTCGCCCGACAGTTTCGTCGTGGCGTTCGAGCGCCATCACCGGCTGTGGCGCTATGACGGCGCCCCGGACCCGAGCCGGGCGCGGCCTGTGGCCATCCCCGTGCCACCGGCGTTCTCAAAACTGCCGGCTAATGGCGGGATAGAGGCATTAACCCGGCTTTGCAACGGTAACTTGCTGGCCATCGCCGAACGCAACCGCACTGCGCGGGGCCATGTCGACGCCTGGCTCCAGTCCGGTTCGGGCTGGGATCACCTCACCTACCTTGTTTCGAACGGGCTTCGTCCCACCGCCGCCACGACATTGCCTGATTGCGATATCCTGATTGTCGAACGCAGTTTCAGCTTCATCGCCGGGCTGGGCATCCGGATCGTGCGCATTCCGTCCAACGCGATCCGCCCCGACGCCGTCCTGGTACCCCGCGAAATTGCCCGGATGACACATTCCGTGATTATCGACAATTTCGAGGGAATATCGTCACGGCGAAATGAAATTGGCGAAACGCTCGTCTATATCGTTTCCGACGACAATTTCTCGCCCCTGCAACGGTCGCTGCTCGTCATGTACCGGCTCGACGACACGGAACGCTGACAGCTTTTGGACGGGACGCCCCGCTCCGAATTTTCGATAAAACAGCTTAAGTCTAGCCTTCCTGCGGCGCGCAGAAGATTCCTCGTGTCCGCAGCTTTTCGCAAAGCGCCTCAGCGTCGGCCGAATCGACCGGCCCTGCATAAAGCCGGTAGTAGATCCCCCGGCTGTCGATTTCAATGCGCCGTATATCCGCTTGCAGCCCTTCCAGCAGATCGCCATTGCGATGGACCAACTGTGCCCAGCCCTGCCGGGCATTCGCCAGATTACGATAGGATGCAAGATGCACCCCCTGCGCCGCTGGAACGGGGGACCCGGTCGGCCGTTTTGTCTCTGGAATCGCTGGCGCCGTCGGGACCGGCGTCACGTCGGCAACGGGCGGCACGACGAGGGCTGGCGGCGGGACAGCCTCCACCGGAGGAGGCGCGCTCGCCAATGGCGCCGCAACGGACGCCGGCGCCTGCGGGGCTACGGGCGTCGGTATCTGCAATGACGGCGCAACGGGCTTTTCCGAAGCCGCCTTCGCAACGGGTACCGGTACCTGCGGCGGCGGCGGTAGCGTCACAGTCGCTGACGACGCCTCCGGCCGCGCCACGGCAACGGGCGGAGGCGGCACGGTCGGCGGCGGCGGCACGGGAACCGGCACAGCAACGGTGCGCGGCCCGCTACTTTCCGATTTTCGCGATCGATCCGCACGCGGTTTCGGCGACGCGGCGGCGTCTGGCGCTTTCCCATCGCGCCCGGCGGTCGCCGGCTTCATATCCGCTCGGGGCACGATCGCGGGAACGACCGGTGCAACAGGTGCCGCTGCGGGGCGCGTCGGCGATGCCGGCGGCGTCGCATTGCCGCCGAATTCCGGCGCCCGCAACGTAACGGAATCGACCGCTGCGCTTAGTGAAGATAACGCACCGTCTTTCGCAGGGGCTGCGTTGACCGGCGCCGCGGCCCGGACAGGCGGAGTCACTGGATTCGGTTCCGGCGCCGGCGGGACGGCCTGGTTCCGATGCGGTGTTCCGGCTCCGGGCGGGACGGCGGCAACAGGCTCA
This sequence comes from Alphaproteobacteria bacterium, assembly GCA_040905865.1. Taxonomy (NCBI): domain Bacteria; kingdom Pseudomonadati; phylum Pseudomonadota; class Alphaproteobacteria; species Alphaproteobacteria bacterium. Next base: position 5,671 of record JBBDQU010000002.1, on the reverse strand, counting down.
GGCGGCGTCTTTGCGACGTCGGCAAGGGTCGTCCCGTCGCTGCGTTCAAATGACAGCATGTTCCGGGTACGGCCTGGACTGCCTTCCGCGCCGGCAAGACGCTGCACGACGTAATGGCCGATTTTCGGCGCATAGTAGAACACGATTTCGTCCGGCCTTTCGCGGCCACAGGCCACGACAAAGGTGTCGAACAGATTGTCCAGGACCCTTACATCCTCCTGCCCCGTCACTTTACACGACCAATGATGCTCCCAGCCGAACGGCGGCTTGCTGGTTGTAACCGTAGAGCGGAACGACAGCGTCGCACCGACCTTCATCGGGAAAAGCGAACCGACCTCATCGCGGATAAATCGCCGCCCGGTTCCCGCCGTCCGGCTGCGCCACTCCAGCGCCGGCAACAGCATGTTGAACCTGGTCACCTGTTCGTCGCCGGTATCGCTGCGCCAGTACACGCGCTCTCCTTCGACCGACACGACCTCCCAGCGGACAAGCGGATTGTCAAACGCAAACCGGTCGCCGACGCGAAATTTTTCGGGCTCCGCACCCGCGGCGGCGGAATCGGACGCCACAGCTAGCGCAGGATCGCGGCTGCTCAGAAAATCCAGACCCGGCAGGTTCATGCAACCTGCCGGCAGCAGGGCCAGAAAAATCAATGCGAGGCGAAAACGCACCTTCCGGGTGGCCTTTCCAATTATACCGCGCTCAACTGTACGGCATCTGTACTTTAGCCAGAGATCAGAGATCAATATACCGCAGCGCCAGACCGAAAACAAACCGCTCCGGCCGACGACAAGCCTGCCTGCCCTAATCTAATTCGAGTTTGGCAGGGGTCAACATGCCGGTTCGGCGCGCCAACAGGTAACTTGCAATCCGGGAGTCGAAGTCCGCCGTGATCAGCTTGATCCGGGCGGCCGATACTTCGCGTTCGGCATCCAGGACGTTGAGCGCGGTTTCCTTGCCGGATTCCCGCAGGCGCTTTCGGGCATTGAACACTTCGATTGCCAGGTTGACGGCATTCTGCAACAGGTCCACCCGCTGCCGCTCCGTTGCCAGCTTGTCCCAGGCGATGCGGATGTCTTCTTCCACACGGCGGGTCGCAAAATTATACGTATCCTTGCGCGACGCCAGAGTCCGGGCAGCGCTTTCGACGCGCGACCGTGTCCTGAAACCGGAGAAGAATTCCCACCGCGCGCGCACCAGCAGCGATTGCTCGCGCTCAATGCCGACGGTTGTCGAAACATTGTCCTCATAGTCGAGGGTGCCGACGAGATCGACCGTCGGATAATAATCCGCCTTGGCGATCCGCTTCTGCTCGCGGGCGATATCCGCCTGATACTGTACCTGCCGCAATGCCGGATGGTACTGGCGCGCCTGGGCAATCGCGGCTTCCAAGCTCTCGGGAACGATGGACGGCGCCGGAATGACGTTTTCCAGCGTCGCGATATCAGGCAAGTGGCCGAACAACTGCTTGTATCGCGCCAGCGCCTCCTGCAAGCGTCCTTCGAAGGCCACCCGCTGTTCCTTCGCCACCTGAAGGCGCGACTTCGCCTGCAGAACATCGACCGCAATGCCCGAACCGCGCTGAACCCGTTCGTCCTCCAGCCGCAACTGGCTTTGGATCGTTCTCTCCGTCGTCTGCGCGACCCTGATCAGCCGGACATTGCGCAGCACTTCCAGATACTGGTTCACGCCCTGGAACAGCAGTTCCTGCCTGGTGTTTTCCAGACCCATATTCTGTTCGAGAACGGTGATATTTGCCGCGGTCACGGCGGCATCGTCCCGGAACCCGTTAAACAGGTTCAGCGTGGACGTCAGCGTTAATTTGTCTCGCCGCCCCGTAAAGGGGTCCGTTGCGCCGGAAGCCCTGCGGTCGGGCGAATCCGTCCGTTCGGGCCCGGTATCGCCGGACAGTTCAAAACGAGGATAATACGCCGCACGCGCGTCACCGACATTGGCTTTCGCCGCAGCAGCATCGTTGCGCGCGCGCCTTATATCCGGGTGCTCGGCCAGAAGAACCGATAATTCCTCATTAAGCGGTTCCGCGGATACCGAGTCAGCCCCGCCGGCAATCGAAAATGCAATCCCGGCAAATACGGCCAGCAAAAATTTACCCAACTAGCGGACCCCCGATACCCAGTCGGCCATCAGACAGTTTTGAAACGCATCTGAAATTAACGTTATTCCAGAGTATTAGTAATACGTTACAACGAGGTCAAACAGCAAATTGTCAACGAGCAGGAAATGATATCCGAGCCTTGTTGCAATCCTGTAACACCTTTATCGTTCCCGGAAGGCTTCATTGCGCAGTTTCAGGACCGGTTTAATGAAGTAATTCAATACCGAACGGGTCCCGGTATGAATATCGACCGTCGCCTGCATGCCTGGCGTAATGGGGAGCAATCCCTGTTCCTGACCGAGATACGTTTTTTCGGTGCGGACGACAACCTGGTAATACGGCGCGCCGTCCGGGTCGAGATTTGTGCTGGCGCCGATTCGGTCGACGACGCCATCAAGACTGCCATACCGCACGAAATCATAGGTCGAAATCTTGACTACCGCGCGCTGGCCTTCCTGCACATAGCCGCGATCGACGGGGTTCAGTTGGGCCTCGATCACGAGACGGTCGCTCAGGGGCACGATTTCCATGATCGGCTCGCCCGGGCGGACGACGCCACCGATTGTGTGATAGCGCATGTTCTTCACGATTCCGTCGATCGGGCTGCGGATAACGGTCCGCAGGAACTGGTCCGACGCCTCGTTCAGCAGCGCATCGACGCGTGCAATCTGAAGCTCCACGCCGGCCAGGCTTTCCACGGAAACGCGAACAGCCTTTTCCTTTTCCTCGTTATAACGCGCCTTGGCCTCGGACAGCGATGACATCGCGCGGGGAATAGACTGTTTCAGGACCTCCGCCTCGCCGGCCAGTTTTTCGACCTCAGCCTCCACCTGCAGATGTTCCATCCGCGGCGTCAGGCCGTCCGCCAGCAGGCTTTGCGACATGCGCAGCCGTTCCCGCGAAAAGGCCAGATCATTGTTGACAGATTGGCGCTGCGCCTCCAGTTGCCGGATTTCGAGATCCCGCTGCGTGATCTGCTTTTCCAGAACGGAAAGCGTTGATCCGATTTCACGCTGCCACGCGGCGTAGGAGCGGTTTTCCGCGCGGACCAGTTCCGGGCGGCGCGTCGCTTCCTCTTCCGGAAAGGTGATATCCTCCCCCGCAATCTGCGCCTCGAGCCGTGCCTTGCGCAGCACAAGGCCGTCGCGCTGGACGACGAGTTCGTTACGGTTGGTGCCCGCGCCAGCGAGATCCAGTTGCACCAGCACCTGCCCCGTATGGACGCGTGTGCCATCCTCAACTTCGAGTCGTTCGACAATCCCGCCCTCGAAATGCTGGATGATCTTCATCTGGCCCTGCGGGACGACTTCGCCCATCGCGACCGATACCTCGTCAAGATGCGCGAAAGCCGACCAGACCAGCAGGCTGGCGAGAAGCGCGCAGACCAGCAATGCGGTGATACGCAGCGACGGCGCGCGGCGGCTCGCCACCAGAGAATCCAGGCGGCTCATGCCGGCTTCCTTTTCTGGGCCGCCGGATCGCCGGCCAGGGGTTTGGGCCCCGGCTGCAGCTTGGCCAGCACCTGCCCCGCGGGACCGGCCATCGTCACCCGGCCCTTGTCGAGCACCAGGATCGAATTGCATGCAGCCAGTAATACCGGGCTGTGCGTCACGACCAGTACCGTCGCCGATCTCGCATACTCCCGCAACGTCTCGGCAAGTCCCTGTTCCGCGTCCCGGTCGAGATTGCTGGAGGGTTCGTCGAGGATCAGGACCGGGGGCTGGTTCATGAAGGCGCGCGCAATCGCGATGCGTTGCTGCTGCCCCGCGGAGAGGCCACGTCCGCCCTCGGCAAGGCTGGTCGCGTACCCGTCGGGCAGGTCGACGATATAGCTGTGCGCCTGGGCGCGTTCCGCCGCGGCGACGATGGCGGCGTCATCCGCATCGGCGTGCGCGATGGCGATATTTTCGCGCACCGTGCCGGCAAACAGGGTGCATTCCTGCGGCAGGTAGCCGATAAACCCGGCCAGTTGCCGCTGCGTGAACTGGGCGATATCCGCGTCGTCCAGCAGCACCCGGCCCGATGACGGCGCATAGATGCCGCGGATCAGCTTCAGCAGTGTGCTCTTGCCGCATCCGTTGGCCCCGATAATCCCGTGCAGCCCGCCCGGACCGATTTTACCGTCGATACCATCGATTGCCGGACGGGCATTCTCCGTGTAACCGAAATTCAGCTTTTCCAAGGTGATGGCGCCGTTCGGGCGCTCCATCTCGATCCCCTGCTCCTGCCGGTCCGACGGCATCGCAAAGACTTCGCTCAGCCGTTGCGAGGACTCACGGAACTGCATCAGCATCCGCCACTGGGATACCAGTTGGCTCAATGGCCCGACCAGCCGTGCGCTCAGCATATTCGCCGCGATCAGCGAACCGATCGTCATCTGCTGTTCCAGGATTGCCAGCGCGCCAACCGTGGTGACGACGACTGTCGTGCTCATGGTCATGATATAGCCGAGGTTGTGATAACCGTCGCCCGCCTCGCCGCGCTGCAGCGAAGATTCGATGGCATGAGCGTGCCGCTCTTCCCAGCGCGGCCTGACAGCCTCCTCCAGGGCCAGCGATTTGACAGTGCCGCGGCCGGCGATGAGTTCGTTCAGCAACCCTTCGCGACTCAGTCCCGCGTTGCGTTCCGCCAGGGACGACTGCCGCATCACCTGACCCGACCGCCAGGCCAGCAGCATGAACAAGGGAATAAAGACGAGCAGGACCCACGCGACGGGCGGTGCGATCACCAGAATGACGATGAAAAACAATACCGCGAAAGGCAGGTCGAGCATGAGTGTCGCCGACGGTCCCGACACCATGTTGCGCACCGCATCGACATCGCGAAAGACGGACTGCCAGAAAGTGGCCGGACGCGATTCCAGCACCCGCAACGGCAGCGACAACACCTTGCTGTACAGGGCCCGGCCTACTGCCGCGTCGAGGCGCAGCGCCACGCCCTGGAAAATCCGGCTGCGGGCCTGGCGCAAAACGAAATCGAATCCGACGATCAGGCCCATGCCGATTACCAGCCCCTGGAGAGTCGTCATGCCGCCCTGAAAAACAACCCTGTCATAGACCTGCAGGACGAAGACCGGGATGGACAGGACCAGCAGGTTCACGAAACTCGAGATAAGCACAAGGTCGCGAAGTGCGGCGCGGGATTCATGCAGCGCGGACCTTAACCAATGCCGGTCTTCGTTTTCAGCCAAATTACGTCTCCACAACCCTGAAACAATTCCGTCAGGAGGTAACTACGGTAAAGAGGATCATAATAAAAATTAAATTTGTTTCCGTTTTGCACCAATCGGGGGATGCAATTAGCGTACTTTTAATATCTATTCCATCATCCACAAACAGGTCCAAACCGTTTTCTGAATCAGGTTCTCATGAATTGCCGGGAGAATAGCGCATGGCGCTGATAACGCCAGCGGCAGAATCTGCAGTGATCGAACCGGAAAGCAGCGCGGGTATTACCCCTCTTACTGTTGCGGCGACCGTAGTCAAGACTTCCGCCGATGCGCCCAGGGCAACGAATCCAGGTTAACGATCCATGGTTCCGAGGATTGATGCCAGG
>JBBDQU010000001.1 GCA_040905865.1 Alphaproteobacteria bacterium | reverse complement strand
GTCATAAGAATCCTGTTCGTCCCTCAGCGCATTAACAATTTATGATTCAGCCCTGTCAACCCGTATCCGTTGGCGAACTCCGCCGCGGTTACGCTTACCTGTCCGTTAGCTGCGTGCCGCGGGTGACGATCAAGGGGGATGCGGTAATCGCGGCATAGGACGACCCGTTATGGACGCTCCCAACCGGGACGTCCTCTTGTTCCGCCGCCGCCAATTCCTCCGCTTGATCCGGCCCAAGCAACTGAATCATAGGAATTATCAGGAGTTGGCGGTGCCTTTTCGTGATTCTTTCGGGTTAGCGGCGGCGAAAACGCCGCGCGATATCGAGAAAAGCCAGCCCGCTGAGCAGAATCAGGACCGGTTCGAACGGCAGCCTGTATTTGGGCGATCCGACCGGACCGTTTATCGCCAGGAAATACCCCGCACACAGCGTTGCGAATATTGCGGCCCAGGGCGCAATCCGGAACAGGCAGACAAGCCCGTATAGCTGCGCCACTGAAAAAAGTGCCGCAAAAACCAGCCCGCCCGCCATCGCGGCGATGTATGCGGCAGAAGAGCCCGCCAGCATGTTCCGGGCCTGCGCCACGATACCGTCGCCTGCGGTACTGTCGAAACTCGCATGAGGCAATTGACGAATACGCGGGTCGACGGCGATCGCGGGCGCGGTCAGGTTGATCAGGGCTCCGTTCAGCCATGCCTTCGCCACCGCCCCGGGCGGATATTCCCACAACGCCCGCAGGGCATGCTCCTGAAATAGCGCGCTGCGCTGAAACGGCGTCGCGTCCGCCTCCAGCAGCCCTTCGGTTTCGATACGCCGTTCGATAGACGCACCCAGTTCCGCCGCCCCCTGGCCTCGCGGCGTGCCGTCGGCCGCGCGACGCACCAGCGGCACGACCCATCCCGCCAGATGCGTCCCGGTCTGGCTGCTTATCGCCAGAGTGTCGAATTCGGTCAGGTTGCGGTAGATCAGCGGCGATACGGGCAGCAGACTCAACACCAGGAACAGAACCGCCGACAATGCGGCGACGGCAGCCCCGCGACGATGGAACAGCGGAACGCCAAACGCCGCCGGCAGCATGAGAAACGGCAGAAGCTGCGCCACACTGCGGGTCGCCAGCGCCAAGCCCAGCGAAAGCCCGGCCAGCGCGACCGACCCCAGCGACGCCGTACGCAGGAATTGCGCCGCCGCCGCCAGCATTGCGGTCATCAGGAAAACGAACAGGGAATCGGACAGGATCATGCCGCTATGGATGATCAGGTTGACCCAGCAGGCCGCCAGCAGCCCGCCCGCCAGCGCCAGCGACCGCGACAGCTGGGCCCCAGTCACCGCAATCAGCACGCAGGTCAGCGAATCCAGCACCGCCTGCGCCAGCAGGATCCCCACGAGCGAATCGGAAAACAGCCAGCGCAGCCCGGCCAGAAAAAAGATATAGCCCGGCGCCCGCTCGGTTTCAGGCATGATACCGGTATCCGTGAGCCGACCGAAGACCCCATGGTCCAGCAGCACCTTCGCGCCATCCCAGTAAAGGATCGCGTCCTCGACCGTCAGGTATTCGACGGATATCGGCAGCAGCGCGATATTGATGACGCGGGCAAGCAGCGCCGCCAGAAAAACAAGCAGAAGCAGTCCCGTCATGGATACGTCGCGTCGACCGGCGGACAGCATCAGGCGCCCGTGCGAAAAATTGTCTCAAACACCTGCGACAGCGCCGCGCGCCATGGCGGCGGCGAGACACCGAATTCCTCGCGCAGTCGGTCCAGCGCGAAGACTGAATGGCGCGGGCGCCGTGCCGGCGTCGGATAGGCGCTTGATGGAACGGGGACGACCCTGACGGCCTTGACCGGAAGACCCGAGCGCCGTGCTTCCTCTATGATGGCCACGGCAAACCCGTGCCAACTCGTTTGCCCTGCCGCCGCCGCATGCAGGATACCGCCGGAATCCGCCTGAAACAGCGCCACGCCCGAAGCGCCCGCCAGAATGCGGACCGTCGCTTCCGCCAGCCAGGCGGCAGGCGTCGGCGCCCCGGTCTGATCGTCGACAACGCGCAACTCCTCGCGCTCCGCTGCAAGGCGGAGCATCGAGGTCAGAAAATTGCGCCCAACCCCGTCATACAGCCAGCTCGTCCGGACAATCAGGTGGCGCGCGCCGGAGTTGCGGATCGCCTGTTCGCCGGCCAGTTTCGTCGCCCCGTAGCGATTTGCCGGACATACCGGGTCCGATTCCCGGTATGACCCGGCGTCCACGCCGTCGAAAACATAGTCCGTGGAATAATGCAGCAGCGCCGCGTCGTTTTTTGCCGCCCAGCGGGCGATCACGCCGGGACCGGCGCCATTGACCGCCATGGCCAGCGCAGGCTCCGTTTCAGCCTGGTCCACCGCCGTGTAAGCCGCCGCATTGATGACCAGATCGGGACGAACCCGGTCCAGAACGGCAAGCATCGCCGGTTCCGATATGAGGTCGAAATCCGCCTTCGCAAACGGGTGTAGTTCGCCGCATGACGGCAACACCACCGTCAGCGCCCTGCCAAGTTGCCCCTCGCATCCCGATAGCAGTATCCGCATCAGTTGCCCGACCCCAGCTTTTCGAGAATTCGGGCAGTTGCCCAGTCCGATACCTTGTGATCCGCATGGCTTTCATCGATCAGCACATCGAAACCGCCACCGCCCGCCCGGGCGACCGCATCGCGGACCGCCGGTTCGTAAAGCATCCCCAGTGTATTGCGATAGCAGCAGCCATCGTAACGGTTGAATATCTGGATCAGCCGCCGTCCTTCGCCGGCGCCAGCCAGCACATACATTTCCAGGTAATTCGCGGCCTGCAGCAACGGCTGATGGAATTGCGGCGGCGGCGACTGATTCCTGAACGCGCCAACCCGCAGATATAGCGGATATCCGCCCGCCACCGTGACGCTCCGGCGGATTCGGTGATCGACGGCAGCGGCCAGGGTCGTGATCCAGCCGCCGGCGGAAAATCCTGTCATATCGAAAGCGGAATAGGTTTCCGATGCGGCGGCATAGTTCAGGAACGCGATCACCGGTTCGACGTAAAACCGCATGGGATGGTCATGCACTGCGATAATGCGGTCATGCGACAGATCATACCATCCGAACCGGTCGATATAGGTCCGGCCCATACCGTTTTCGCCATATCCAGGATAATCGAGCGCCGCGACAGCGTAGCCCTTTTCCAGCAACGCGCCGATCAGTGGCGCGGCGGCGGCTACCGTGCTGGCATAACCATTCTGGTATATAATCAGGCGGCCGTTCGGACGTTGTGGCTCCAGCAGGTAGATATGCGCCTTGTAGCCAAGGTCAATCGGCGCTTCCAGCCGCAGGGACGATGCCGCAAGCGCCGCGAGTGCCGGCGGGGCAGCGCCGGGGACGACAATGGCGGGCGGCACCCCGGCCGGCCCGTCGCCTGCGCCCCATATGGCATCGGTCAGCGCGGCGCGGATTTGCGCGGCATTCTCGGGTGCCGCGATACGGATCAGCTTCGCCGGGTCGGTTGCCAGGTATTGCGGGTTGACTTCGTCAAAGACATAAACATTCGGGGCCTTGAATCGTTTGTAATGGACCCGGATCCAATCGACATGATGGGTCAGGTAATATCCGCCCGCCCCCAGCAGAACCGCCAGCAGGATTATCCCGGCCGCCAGGCGAAATATCCAATTCGTCACCGTGAGGCCTCCGCAGGAGGAAGAGTCACGGTCATCAGCACACCGGCCAGTATCAGCGCACTCAACCACCAGCCCTGCCAGACACCGAAACTGAACAGCCAGATCGGCATCATGGTCGCCAGCATGCCCGCCCCGGCGGCGCGGCTTGCGCGATCCGGTATCCCTCCTGTCCGCCACACCAAAAGCGCCAACAAGAGGGCAATGGCCAGCGCGCCTGGCAATCCAAGTTCCAGCCAGACCTGCAAGGCGCCATTGTGCGGGTGCAGCGGCAGCCGGTCGCCCTCACCAATGATATGGCCATCGCGATTTCTGACCAGATAGCGTTCCTGACCACCCGGAATTATACGAGCCGACCGAAAGCCCCATCCCAGAACGGGACGCTCGGCGATATGCTGCGACGTGAAGTCCCATATCTGCAAGCGGTGCAACAGAGACGAATTCACATCGGGCATCAGATCGCGCAGCGTATCGGGCGACATCACGGTTTTTGTCATCACCGGCGCGGTCATGATGCCGATAAAGAGCGCCACGGTCAGGAAAATCCGTGTCGCCCGAGCAAAAAACCACACTGCCGCGAAGACCGCGATACCGACGGCATAGCCGCCCAGCGCAGCTTCACTGGGCAGTATCAATCCCAGGGCAATACCTGCTGCAAGCAGCACCAGGGCGAAGACCCGGGACCGCGGCAACAGAATGGCAACCGCGGGCCATATGAATATCAGCAGAACGCTCGGCGACCGATTGAAAAATTCTATCGTAAACACGTCTTTTGGAAACACGAGGCCGCTGAGCATTCCACCGCTCGTCAAATCGAAAACGATCAGGAAGAAGCTGGCAGTGATCCCGGCCAGAATGCCAAATTGTGCGATCCGGCGCTCTTCCGGCGCAAGCGATTTCACAATAGCGAAAGTGGCCAGGACCGGAAGGGCAGCGACAAAGATCAAGACCCACTTCCGAGCGCCATCGACCGGATCGAGTGTCCAGGCCAGTGATATTCCGGACCAGATAACGATGACTCCGGTGACCGCCGTGAAACGCCAGTCAATGGGCGGGAACGGTTCCCGCCGCCACGCCCGGCACCCGAGCAGGCCCAGCACCACGAGCATGGCCAGCGGCGCAATGAGTTTGGGCCCGAATACACCGAGGACAGGCGCCAGCAACCCGCCCACCCCCAGGATATGCCCCGCATGAATTCGTTCGACCCGCATCTTCGGGAAACCCTGTACTGTACTGGCGCGGTGTTGGCCAATAAAACTTGCCAAAGCATGCCCGGCAAGGGCACATCGTCGCAGCGTCAGCGGCCCGCCACCGCGGCGCGGCCGAGACCGATTTCAATCCGGACGGGAGCTTCCGCATAACCAGTTCCGACCGAACCGCCGTCACCTTCGTCCTGCCGTCCTTCGCCGGCGGCGGCGCGGAGCGGGTTGTCCTCGCGCTGGCCCGGAACCTCGATCGGGAACGCTTCTCGCCCCGGCTGATTGTCCTGCACGGTACCGGACCGCTCGGCAACCTCGTGCCGCCGGATATGGCGGTCACCGACCTGGCGACGCCCCGGTTGCGACATGCATGGCGCCGTCTCGGCCAGGCCCTGCGGGCGGTGCCCGGCGGCGTCGTCATACCGACGATCAGCCATGCCAACCTGGCCGTGCTGATGCAGCGCCGCCGCTTGCCGGCCGGAACCCGCATCATCGTCCGGGAATCGAATACGCCCTCGGCCAGCCTGGCGACGGCGCAATGGCCGGGGCTGATGCGATGGCTCTACCGCCGCTATTTTCCGGTTGCGGATGCGGTCATGTGCCCTTCCGCGCGCGTGGCGCGGGAATTCGCCGAAGATTTCGGACTCGATCGCGCGCGATTGGCAATCCTGCCGCATCCCGTCGATACCGCCATGATACGACAGGCAGCGGCGGATCCGGTTCGGAAACCGGGCGGCGGCCCGCGCTTCGTCGCCGCCGGCCGGATGGTGCCGCAGAAAGGATTCGACCGCCTGCTGGACCTGTTCGCCACACTGCCGGATGATGCGCATCTGACGCTGCTGGGCGTCGGCCCCGACTGCGCGTCCCTGCAACAGCAGGCGGGGCGCCTCGGGATCGCGGAACGGGTCGATTTCCCGGGCTTTACCGACGACCCCTGGGCCCACTACGCGGGCGCCGACGCGTTCCTGCTGCCGTCGCGCTGGGAGGGCATGCCGAATGCTGCTCTGGAAGCGCTCACGACCGGCTCACCGGTCATCGCCTGGCGCGATGCGGGCGGGATCGCCGAAATCGGCGCCGCCGGCAACGCTATCACCCTGGCGGACGATGCAGCGGCGTTCGCGGAAGCCATGCGGCGCACACCGCGCAACGATGCTCCGGTACTGAGGGAAAGCCTGCTTCCGGACCGGTTCACACTTGCCGCGGTCATGGCCCGATTTGAAGCCCTGATCGAGGCGGTCGCTGCCGGTTACATGCCGCCGCCGGCGGCGTAGCCGCACGGCATTGCCCTGAAACCGGCGCAATCCCACATGATCGGACAAAAAACGCTGATAGCGTCGAATCGTCAATCGACGCCCTCGACCAGGAACAACCGGCTGTCCGTAAGCGACTGGCGCAGGGCCAGCAATCCGGCGTATTCCCTGGATTCATAAAAGGCCTTCGCCTTCTCGTAACTGGGAAACCGGATGACGACGACCCGGCCCAGCGGCGGCCGCCCTTCCCTGGCGTCGAATTTTCCGCCGCGCACGATGAATTCACCGCCGAATTTGGCCACGACCGCCGGCGTTCCGGCGACATATTCCTTGTATGCTTCCGGATCCTTGACGTCGACTTCGCCGATCAGATAGCCAAATGACATGCCTTCCCCTCTCACACGCAATTCTCTTTCGAATAGATTAACGCATCCGGCAGGGTATGGAAATCATCAGCCACGACCATTGACCCCTGAAAATACGTGACTTTATGCGCAGACGCGCCGGTTCCACGCCTTCAGCCCCGGGCAAGCGCCAGTACCGCATCGGCGAATTCCTGCGGCGCTTCCTGCGGTATGTTGTGGCCGATCCGCGGAATTTCCCGTCGTTCGTATGCGCCGGAGAACCGGCGTTTATGGGCAACCGATTCCGCGGGCGGATGCACCCCGTCTCCGCCCCCATGCAGCGAAATTGCCGGCACCGTGATCGCCGGCTGCGCCGCGAGGCGCGCCTCGATTGCGTCATAGGCGGGATCGCCCGCCGTGTAGCCGTAACGGTGACGATAAGACTGGATGACAACATCGACGAAGTCCGGATTGTCGAAGGACGGGGCCGACGCGTCATAAACAGAATCGTCGAAGGCCCAGTTCGGCGACCACAAGCGCCACAGCAGCCGGCAGAATTCTTGACGATTGGCCATCAGCCCGGCCCGGCCGCGCGCCGTATGAAAATAATACTGGTACCAGTAGCGGTGTTCCTGTTCGGGCGCGACGGGATATGCCGAACCGGCAATGTCCTGGATATTGTAGCCACAGCCGGTCACCAGGCCCCGCACCCGCTCCGGCCACAGGGCGGCAACGATGCAGGCCGCCCGCCCGCCCCAGTCATACCCGGCGACAACCGCCCGCCGTATATCCAGCGCGTCCATCAACTGCAGCAGATCATGCCCCAGCGCCCCCTGCTGTCCGGAACGGACCGTATCGGCGGACAGAAACCGCGTCGGTCCATAACCGCGCAGATATGGTACAATCGCGCGGCAACCCGCCGCCGCGATCCGCGCCGCCACGTCGTCGTAGCAGCGGGGATCATAGGGAAAACCGTGCATCAGCATGACCGGAACGCCGTCCGCCGGGCCGGATTCCGTATAGGCGATTTCCAGAACGTCGGTCGCAACCCTTTTTAGCTGTATATCCGGCATTTACACACACCATAAAAAAAGGGCCGCTGCGTATGCTGGCGCAGCGGCTCCTGCCCACTCTACCGGTTATACGACCGGCGACATCCCGCCATCGACGTTAATGGCGCAGCCGGTAATGTAGGAGCCTTCCTCGGAGCACAGGAAGGTCGCGATATTGGCGAATTCCTCCGCGCGGCCCAGCCGGCCAAGCGGTATGCCGATCTCCCTGGCGCGTCCGTCCTGATATTCCTGATAGGTCATGTTCCGGTCGGTCGCCAGGTAGCGGTTGAGCTGCTGGTCGCTTTCAATGGTCCCGACCAGCAGGCCGTTGACCAGCACGTTATGCGGCGCGCCTTCCTTCGACAGGACCTTGGTCAGCGCCATGCCCGTCGCGCGGGAAACCGCCGTCGGCGCTCCGCCGGCCTGCGGGGCCTTTGCGCCGAGGTTCAGTACGTTGATGATCCTGCCCCAGCGGCGCTCCATCATCCCGGGCAGCACCCGGCGGCAGGTGCGGATCGCGCCGAATACCTTCAGGTCGAAATCCGATTGCCACTGCTCATCGGTAATATCGAGGAAATTGGCGCGAAACGATGCGCCCGCGTTGTTGACGAGCACGTCGACCGGACCGAGTTGCGATTCGACGGAAGCGATCAGGCTGTTGATGCTGTCAGCGCTGTAGATATCCGCCGTGATCGCCGCGACCTTGCCCGGCCCTGCGGCTTCGACCTCGGCCTTGGTTTGCGCCAGCACATCCTCCCGGCGACCGCAGATCGCGACATGCGCCCCGGCTTCGGCAAAGCGGAGCGCCATTGCACGGCCCAGCCCCCGGCTGCTTCCCGTCACCAGCGCGACACGCCCATCCATATGACATTTCATGGATATTCTCCCTCAATTGGTTTTTTTCAGCGTTGATACAAAGATTTCCCGCCCTGTATAGACCAAGGCGGCAGGCCCCGAAACTCGCGTCTTCCGTGCGGCAGGAATTATTTCTGAACGCGATACGTCGCGACGATCTTGCTACGGCGCCAGTACCCAGTCGCCCAGGGCCAGAATAATTCCGGCAACGACGAGAATACCAGCCACGTCAAGAATGACACCGGCACGCAACATGTGGTTCATCCCGACGGCGCCGCTGCGACTGACTTTGCACCGGGCGGTTATCGGTATGTGCCCGGCCGTTTCAGTATTCCGGCGGCGTGGCCGCTCAGCCGGGTTTCGCTACGGTTTCCTGGCCGATGGAATTATCCACCGGGGCGCCGCGCCGGCGGGCGTGGCATCGTATTATGCGCGGCCACCGGTTCAGGGCCTGGCATACGAAATGAATGTCCGCGGCGCTCCGCGGCAGCGCGTCTTCTGACCGCTCCGATCCGGACGAAAATGTAACGTCACCGTAATATTTGCGGAACGGAATCGACATCTTGCTGCCCTAATTTTCCCTATCCATATCTGGCCAGGGAGAGAACTATCGTGAACAGGCTAACGACAGACAATGCAGTTGCCGACAGGGCGGCAACCGAACCGGAATTCAACCGGATCGCGGACCGGATGGTATCCCGGCGCGGCTTTCTGGCCCGGACCGCGGCCTTCAGCGCCACGGCCTTTGTTATGGGGACGACGGCGCTGACGCCGGCGGCGAAAGCGGCGGGCATGAAGCTGATCGGTTTCCGCGCCATCCCGGCGAGCGGCGCCGATACAGTTACCGTACCCGAAGGCTATAGCTGGCAAACGCTGATCAGCTGGGGAGACCCGCTGTTCAGCCAGGGGAAGCCTTTCGATCAGGCGACCCGCGGTACGGGCGAATCGCAGGAACTGGCCTTCGGCGACAATAATGACGGCATGAGCCTGTTCGCCCTGCCCGATGGGCGTTTCGTCATGGCGGTCAACAATGAATACGACAATCAGGAATGGCTCTTTCCGACCGACAGCAAGGATCGAACCGCCGACGACGTTCGCAAGTCCAAGGCGGCGCAGGGCGTTTCCATTTTCGAGGTCCGGCAGGATGGCGGCGCATGGCAGGTTGTCATCGATGGCGCGCTGAACCGCCGGATCACCGCCGACACGCCGATGGCGATCACCGGGCCCGCCGCCGGGCATGCCCTGCTGAAAACGCCCGCCGATCCCGAAGGCAGGCTGGCCCTCGGCACCTGGAACAATTGCGGCAATGGCCGGACCCCGTGGGGCACCTATCTGACCTGCGAGGAAAACTTTAACGGCTATTTCGCGACCGATGCCGAATATGTCCTGACGGACGCGCAGAAACGGTACGGTATCAAGACTAGGGATCGCGGCGTCCAGTGGTACCAATATGACGACCGGTTCGACCTGTCGAAAAGCCCGAACGAGGCCAACCGATTCGGCTATATCGTCGAAATCGACCCGATGAATCCGGACAGCACGCCGAAGAAACGCACGGCCCTGGGCCGCTTCAAGCATGAGAACGCCGAAGTCACTATCGCGGCGGACGGCCGTGTCGTCGTCTATTCTGGCGACGACGAGCGCGGCGAGCATCTCTATCGGTTTGTGTCGAAGAACCGCTACGTACCCGGCAATGACGCGGCGAATGCCAGCCTGCTGGAAGACGGTACGCTGTATGTTGCGAAATTCGGATACGTCGGCACGGATATGTCCGGCCGGGGCGAGTGGATTGAACTGACCCACGGCAGGAACGGGTTGACGGCTGAAAATGGCTTCAGCAGCCAGGCTGAAGTGCTGATCCACACGCGCATGGCGGCGACGACCGTCGGTGCCACAACGATGGACCGCCCCGAATGGGTCGCCGTGCATCCGACGCAGGCGGAAGCCTATTGCGCCCTGACCAACAACTCGGCGCGCGGCGTGAAGAAAAACAGCGGCGGCGTCGAGCAGCCTGTCGGCGGCCCCAATCCGCGTGAGAAGAACGGGTATGGCCAGATCGTCCGCTGGCGGCCGGACGGCCAGGATCACGGCGCCAATGCCTTCTCCTGGGACCTGTTCGTGATGGCGGGCAACCCGGAAGTGCATCCCGGTACGCATAACGCCGGCAGCGCCAATATCAATGCCGCGAACATGTTCAACAGCCCCGACGGCCTCGCCTTCGACGGTGACGGACGGCTGTGGATCCAGACGGACGGCAATTACCAGGACAAGGACGACTTCGCCGGCATGGGCAACAACCAGATGCTCTGCGGCGACCCGGCAACCGGCGAAATCCGGCGCTTCCTGACCGGTCCGATCGCCTGCGAGATCACGGGCATCAGCTTCACGCCGGATCAGAAAACCATGTTCGTCGGCGTCCAGCACCCGGGCGCAAAGAAAGCGCCCTCGCATTTTCCTGGCGGCGGGGACACGGTGCCGCGCTCATCCGTCGTTGCGGTTACCAGGAAAGACGGCGGCGTGATCGGCGGTTAACCGCACTCCGCATAGCAGACCAACGCGCGGCGGTCGCCTAAAGCAAATCGTGATTAATCGGAATCACCCGGATGATTCCGATTAACACGTGAATTTGCTTTTAATCTAAAATGATAGAGCAGATTCACGCCTTTTATCTGACGCAATTATTGCGTCAGATAAAAGGCGATCTGCTCTATTCAGCGGCCGCCGTTGCCGCTCTGGATCCGCGCTTCAGTTGCATGACGCTGAGGATGCCCAGCAGGTACATTGTGGCGACGACGACGAAGACGAAACGGAATTCGCCGCCATCCATCAGCCAGCCGAAGAGGATCGGGCCGGTGGCGCTGCCGAGGTCCAGGCCGGAATAGACAAATCCGAACACCTTGCCCGTGGCGCCCGGCGGCGTCGCGCCGCGGATCAGGATGTCGCGGGACGGGCCGGTTATGCCGATGCAGAACCCGGTACAGGCCATCAGCCCGATGATCACCGGAATTGGCAGTGCGAATATCGCAATAGTGCCCATGAAAAGGGCGCCCAGGGCCAGCCCGGTGGTTGCAATCAGCGCATGGCGCGAGAAACGGTCGGCCAGTTCGCCGCCGACGATGATCCCGCCGGCGGTTGCCCCGAGATAGGCTGTCAGCGCGATACCGGCAATAGCGAACGGCGAGTCGTACAATTCCATCAGCGCCGCAACGGAAAACTGCTGCACCCCGCCGCCGGCTGCCGCAATCACGGTAAAGTAGAAGAATGCCGCCATCAGCGGCAGGTTGGTCACGAGCTTGCGGTAGAAATCGATACTTGGCGCCGGCCCGCCGGCGCCATCGCCGCCCCCGCGCGGCATCTGGAGAACAGAACGATTGGTGAAAATCACCAGCGCCGCCACCAGACCCATGGCGCCGGCCGTCATCAGAGCGACCCGCCAGCCTGCGAAAACCGCAAGACTGAGGATGATGACCGGAGACATGAAATAACCGATGGTTCCGCCCAGCCCGTGCACCGCGAAGGCGCGCCCGATCCGGGCCGGGCTCACTTTTTCCGACAGGATCGACAGGTCGGCAGGGTGAAAGACGCAATTGCCCAGCGCCGCCATCACCGCCAGCGGCAACAGCATCCAGTAGGCGTCGATACAGCCCATCAGGAACACCGCCGAGGCCATCATCACGACGCCGAACAGCATCAGCCGGTCGGCCCCGTGCCGGTCCACCAGAATGCCGACAAAGGCCTGACAGGCGCCGGACACGCCATACATCAGCGATATGACGAAACCGAGCTGGGTATATGTCACGTCGAATTCGGCGCGAAGCA
Organism: Alphaproteobacteria bacterium; assembly: GCA_040905865.1. Classification (NCBI taxonomy): domain Bacteria; kingdom Pseudomonadati; phylum Pseudomonadota; class Alphaproteobacteria; species Alphaproteobacteria bacterium. The sequence continues at coordinate 51,011 of JBBDQU010000001.1, read as the reverse complement.
GCGGAATGAGCGGCGCCAGCGCCATCTGGTAGAAATGGGAGAGCATGTGAGCGAGCCCAACCATTCCGATTACAAGCGTATCGGAGCGTATCGCGGAATCTGTCGTGGCCATGCGGGGATCGTCGCTCAGGAATTTTCGGACGCCGCATGATGCGCCGCGCCAGCCGCCCACGCAAGCGCTGGCATTTTGGTTCCTGAATTACTCCCAAAAAACAGGGTGTTGCGTCAGGATTCAGGATACACGAAACTGTGATTTCAGCGCTATTGCACCTCTCCGCAGCCAGCGTAACATCGCTCCGGAAACGACAGGATCCGAAGGAAGAAAAACGGACCCGGCCGGCCTGAATCAACAAAATGCGCCACCCGGAAGCCGACAGCCTTCGCCACACCATATAGCGGGAGGAAACCATATGGACCGCCAACAAGCCAGTGACTTCGACCAGGAACTCCTGGATCTGTATGACAGCTACGCCCATAACGGAATCGACCGCCGCGAGTTCTTCGACCGCGCGTCGAAATTCGCGGTTGGCGGTCTCGGCGCCGCGGCGCTGCTCGAAACCCTGTCGCCGAATTACGCCCTTGCGAACCAGGTCGAGGCATCCGACCCGCGCATCAAGGCCGATTTCATCGAGTACGATTCACCCAAAGGCCACGGCACGATCCGGGGTTACCACGTCCGCCCGGCCGCCGGCGGCGCCCGCGGCAGCGTCGTCGTCGTGCATGAAAACCGGGGCCTGAACCCGTATATCGAGGACGTCGCGCGCCGGGTCGCGGTCGCCGGGTTCAATGCGCTGGCGCCGGACGGGCTGACCCCGCTGGGCGGCTATCCGGGCAATGACGATGAAGGCCGGGAAATGCAGGCCAAGCTGGACAAGGGCAAACTGCTGGAGGATTTCATCGCCGCCTACCACTACCTGCAGGCCGATTCCGCGTCAAACGGCAAGGTAGGCGTGGTCGGTTTCTGCTATGGCGGCGGCGTCAGCAACGCAATGGCGGTCCGTCTGCCGGAACTGGCCGCCGCGGTGCCGTATTATGGCAGCCAGGCGGCCACAGCGGACGTGCCGAAAATCAACGCGCCCCTGTTGCTGCATTACGCCGGGCTGGATCAGCGCATCAATGCGGGCTGGCCGGAATACGAAAATGCGCTGAAAGAGCACGGCAAGGAATACACGGCTTATATGTATCCCGACGTGAACCATGGCTTTCACAACGATACGACGCCCCGTTATGACAAGGCGGCGGCGGAACTGTCGTGGTCGCGCACGATCGGGTTCTTCAAGGAAAAGCTGGCGTAACCGTCACAGATGGCGCGAAAGGGCCTCTCGCCTTTCCGGGCGGGAGGCCTTTGATTTCCGCAGCAGGGTCATTCGCCCGTCAGATTGAACCGGAAATGGTCGCCATGGCTGCAGATATGGCCGGTCGACGGCGATGCGAAATGTGCCGGCGCAATCATCGTGCCCGTATCGGCATAGCGTTCAATCAGCGCGCGGCGCGTAACCGCGGACTGCACCCTGTCCTCGCAGGCGCGGCTCGACCATTCCGGCCGGACGAGTTGTAGCGGATGGTGCATGACATCGCCTGTCAGCACGGCCTTTTCGCTGCCGGATTCCAGGTTGATGACGAAGTTACCGGGCGTATGGCCCGGCGCCGGTTCGAACCAGATACCGTTATCGAACTGGTGGTCCATTTCGACCAGAACTGCCTGGTTGGCGTCCATGACGGGGCCGATACTGTCCGCGTAGACATTCGGTACCGGGCCCTCTACGCCGGTCTTTTCGCGCTCCATCCAGAATTCCAGTTCCTTTTTCCCGAAAATGTACTTTGCATTCGGAAAGGTCGGCACCCAGCGGCCATCGACCAGCCGCGTGTTCCAGCCGACATGATCGACATGCAGATGGGTGCACATCACGAAATCCACATCTTCCGGCTGTACGCCGGCGGCGGCAAGGTCCGCCAGATACGGATTGTTCATCCGGTGCCACATCGGCCGCGCCGGGCGCTCCTTGTCGTTGCCGACACAGGCATCGACAAGAATCGTGTAGCGCGGTGTCTTGAGGATATAGGACTGAACCGTGATGACCAGTTTGGACGTCGTCGGATCGATGAATTTCGGAAACAGCCAGTTCCGGTTTGCCTCGATAACCTCCGGCGTGGAATCCGGCAGGAATGTCTGGGCCTCGAAAAGCGGTTCTTCGCTCTCGATCACGCGGTTTAATGAAAATTCCCCGATCGTCTGCATATCAAATGATCCCTCTCGTTACAGCCATTGCCTGTAGCACATCAGGTTTGGCTGGATCGCCAGAGGCGATTCCAGTCAAACACGATCTGATGTGGCGTTTCTGGCCGCACGATTACCCACGCCACCCGCGGGGTCAACTGTTTCACTCGATAGGGCGCACGACATGCGCCGCGCCAGATCACGCCCACGACGCGGCATGCAGACTGCCGGGGGAAAATACGGGGGCGGGCATCCCCGCCCCCGGACGCAGATGGTATGTTACGCCGCCTTTTCGCCGACGACGCCCTCGACAGTTTTCCGGTCGCGGGCGGAAAGTGATTTGGGCGTACCGCTTTCGATCTGGATCGTGCGCGGCTTCATCGTCTCGGGAATTTCCTGCTTCAGGTCGATAACCAGCAATCCGTTCGACAGGCTGGCATCCGTCACCTTCACATGGTCGGCAAGCTGGAATTCGCGGACGAAATTGCCGGCCCCGATGCCCTGGTGCAGGTATCGGACATCGCCGTCCTGTTCCGGCCGCTTGCCGGTTACCTTCAAATTCTGCTCGCGGACTTCAATTTCCAGGTCGCCTTCGGAAAAACCTGCGACCGCAATAGTGATGCGATACCGGTCATCGCCTACGGCGACGATGTTGTAGGGCGGATAAGTACCCATGGCAGCGCCGGCCTTGGTGGTGGCGTCCATCATGCGCGCCAATCGGTCAAAACCGATGCTGGAACGGAAAAGCGGGGAAAAGTCGTAGTTCGTCATGGTTTACATCCTCCATCGTGAGCAATGCAATGAGCCCGAAAGGCTCAACCCGAAAATGTTATTGCGGACCCGAGTAGTGGCATCCGACGCGCATGAGATAGGAAGAAGAAAAAATGTCTTCAAGAGCACTTCCGAAAAATTTTTATGCCTCTTGAAGGATGCGGAAATAAAACCATTTTTGAGGCAATCAACGGCGCAACGCAACAGAGCCGGACCGCCGATACAGAGAAATAGCCGCAGTCATTTCTGGACGCAGTCAGTGTAGGAGTGATTCAGATGAGCCTCATGCAGGAAACCGTTCTCGACCGTTTGTGGACGAAATACGAGCACCGCTTTGGCCACCCGCCGCCCATCGCATCCGCGAGTTTCGAGGAAGCGATTTCAAAAATACGCATGGCGCTGGACGGTCGGGAGGCCGGGCCGGCTGTTCCCTATCGCCACAATGAAATCAACAATTCCGGCGGCATGCCGATTCAGGCGCCCTGAGGGAAGATGACAGGCGCCAGACGGCGCCAGAACGAAAAGCGGCCGCCAACGCACCGTTTCGGTGCGCGGGCAGCCGCTTTTTTAACGGATGGTCCGGGGGCTCTTAGCCGCCCTCCAGCTTGGGGATGAAGAAGATTTCACTGCCATCCCTTATCGGCTGAAAATAGGCCGTATTCTCATGGATCTGGCCATCAATGGCGACCGAGGTCTCTTCCTCAAGATGAGTACCGAGCCCCGGAAAACGGTCATCGAGCTGCTTTATGATGCCGCGGAAATTCTTGACCTGCAGGTCAAATTCCTTTTCGCCATTCGTGTACTGATGACTGAACCCGTCCGAGAACACGATATGAACCCGAACGGGCGCAGCCATGATCCTAAAGCTCCGCTTCGGCGCGGTTATCGAGCGCGTCGAGCACTTTCGGCGGCGACATCGGCAGTTCGGTCATGCGCCGGCCAACCGCATTCGCAATCGCATTCGCGATTGCGGCCATCGGCGGGCAGATGCAGACTTCGCCGACGCCCTTGACGCCGAACGGATGGTTCGGATTCGGCACCTCGACCAGGATCGGTTCGATCGTCGTCGGCAGATCGGACGCCACCGGCATACGGTAATCGAGGAAACCGGCGTTCGTGAGACGGCCCTTGTCGTCATAGATGTACTCTTCGTTCAGCGCCCAGCCGATACCCTGAACGACACCGCCCTGGATCTGGCCCTCGACATAGGCCGGAGAAATCGCCGTGCCGACATCCTGTGCCGCAACGAAGCGCAGGATCGTCACCTTGCCGGTTTCCGGATCGACTTCGACATCGCAGAACTGGGTTGCGAAACCGGGGGCCTGGCCGCCGGCATTCACCGCGCCGCTGGCGCCGATCGGGCCACCGGTCGCACCGGCCTTGGACGCGATTTCACCGTAGGAAAGCGGTTCGAACTCGCCGACATTGTGGCTGGCGGGTTTGGCCATGCCGTCTTCCCAGATGACGCCTTCGACATCGACATCCCATATCATCGCCGCGCGGGCACGCAGTTCGTCGATCACCTTCTCGCAGGCCTGGATAACCGCCAGGCCGGTTGCGAAGGTCACGCGCGAACCGCCCGTCACATGGGTATAGGGAACCGAGGTCGTATCGTTCACCGTGGCCCGGACCTGACTGTAATCGATACCGAGCGTTTCCGCCGCCATCGCCGCCATGGACTGGCGCGATCCGCCGACATCCACGCTACCGGTTGCAACCGTCGCCGTGCCATCGGTATTGACGTAAACTGTCGCGCCCGATTCGCCCGCTCCGTTGAACCAGTAACCCGAGGCAACGCCGCGGCCCTGGTTCGGCCCGAGTTTCGCCTTGTAACCCGGATGGTCCATGCAGGCCTGCACGGTTTCCGCATAGCCTTCATGCGCCAGTTTCGGCCCGGCGATGTTCTGCGTGCCGATATGCGCCGCATTCTTCATGCGAAGTTCCAGCGGGTCCATGCCGATCTTCTTGGCCAGGATATCGATGACGCTTTCAACCGCGAAGGCCGCCATCGGCGACCCCGGCGCACGATACGCCGCCGCCTTCGGGCGGTTGCAGACGACGTCGTAGCCGATGGCATGCTGGTTCGCGATGTTGTACGGCGCGAAGGCGCACAGGCAGCCGTTCATCACCGGCGAACCCGGGAAGGCGCCGGCCTGATACCGGAACACGCCCTGACCGGCCGTGATCGTGCCGTCCTTCTTGATCCCCATCTTGAGGGAGATGGACGTACCGGAGGTCGGCCCCGTCGCCTTGAAGACCTCGTCACGCGACATGACGATGCGCACGGGATGCCCTGTTTTCTTCGACAGGGCCATCGCCACCGGTTCCACATAGACGACGGTCTTGCCACCGAAACCGCCGCCGATTTCCAACGGATTGACCTTCAGATCAGCCAGCTTCATGCCGACAATCTTGGCCGTCAGGCCGCGAACCACGAAGTGGCCCTGGCTTGAACTCCAGATTTCGCCCTGGCCGTCCGCATCGTAACGCGCCAGGCAGGAATGCGGCTCAATATAACCCTGGTGAACGGCCGCCGTCTTGAAATCCTTCTCGACGATGATGTCGGCGTCCTTGAATCCGGCTTCGACATCGCCCAGCGAGAATTCGAGCTTTTTCGAAATATTCGACGGCTTGGTCGGCGCCGGTTCAACTCCGCGCGTAATCATGTCCTCAAACAGAAGCGGCGCATCTTCCTGCATCGCGAAATCGACATCGATGGCGTGCGGCAGCACTTCATATTCGACCTTGATCAGCTTGCAGGCCGCGGCCGCCGTGGAAGCGTCGATAGCGGAAACAGCCGCGACCGCATGGCCTTCATACAACACCTTTTCGCGCGCCATGATGTTCCGGGTGACGTGCCAGAAATTGACCGCAACACGTTCCGGGCCGATATAGTCGAACTTCTGCTCCGGGAAATCCTTCGCCGTCATGACCGCCTTCACGCCCGGCAACGCCTCGGCCGCCGACGTATCGATCGACTTGATCCGCGCATGCGCGTGCGGGCTGCGCAGGATCTTGCCGTAGAGTGTTCCCGGCAGGATGTAGTCACTGCTGTACTTGGCGGTACCGGTCACTTTCGGAACGCCGTCCGGACGAATATGGTCGTGGCCAATCGATTTATACGGCTTCTTGATCTCGTTCATGTGTGTTTTCCCTTCAAAAGAAGTATCCTCGCCAGATCGTCCCGATCACGCAAAATTTTGCCGGACGCGGGCACCGCTGCCCCGACGTCCTGCATGACATACCGGTCGAGAGATGACGTTCGTATCTTGGGGACACTTTACCGTTGCGGGAAATGGAGACGCAAGCCGTATTGCCCTGAATTCATGTGGAATCGAGATACCCACGTCCATTTTCGGTCCGGCATGCTCCCCCGACAGTCCCCGTCCCGGTGTTCCTATCCGGTAACCTATGCGTCATGGATGCGAGAACAAGCCCAACCGGCTAATATTTCCGACACCGGCGCAATCGTGACAGGGCCACAATCCGGGTTATAGTCTCGCGTGACATATTTTCCTAATTTGGCGGCAAAGGGCCAATCCATGGGCCGCCCTCGACCATTGACCGGTCTTCCGGAAATCGCGGCGACGCCATGACGACGGCCGCGGCGGACCCTAGCGCCGATACGGCAGAGTCGCGCCGTTTCCTTATTCTGGGCACCGTCACGCTCTCGACGCTGCTGTTCGCCATGACGACAACCAATTCCTATGTCGTATTGCCACAGTTGCAGGGATCGCTTTCCGCCACACAAGACCAGATCGCCTGGTCGGTCACCTTCAACCTGATGGCGACCGCCATAATGACGCCCATGTCCGGCTGGCTGGCCAACCGGTTCGGCCGCCGGGCGACCATGCTTTACTGTGTAGCCGGGTTTTCCGTAGCCTCGGTGCTATCGGGCACGGCGACGACGCTGGAATCACTCATCGCGTTCCGGATTGGCCAGGGGGTTCTCGGCGCGCCAATTGTTCCCCTGTCCCAGGCAATCATCCTGAACACCTTCCCGCGCAACCAGCATGGCCTGGCGACCGCGATCTGGGGCCTGGGGGTTGTTTGCGGCCCGGTGATCGGCCCGACGATCGGCGGATTTGTCGCCGAGGAATACACCTGGCGCTGGGTCTTTTTCATGACAGCCCCGGTCTGCGTGCTCGCGGTATTCCTTGTATATGTCTTCATCACCGACAGCCGGCGCAGTCTCGGCACGCGGCTGGACTGGACCGGCTTCCTGGCGCTGTCCATCGCCATCGCCGCCTTCCAGCTCATCATGGACCGGGGCGACCGGCTGTACTGGTTCGAATCCCTGGAAATAATTCTGGAAACGGCCATTGCCGCCTTCGGACTGTACGTTTTCATCGTCCACACGCTGACCACCGACAGGCCGTTCCTGCCGCCGCAATTGCTGCTCGACCGGAATTTCGCACTGGGGCTGTGTTTCGCCTTTGCTTTCGGCGCCCTCTCCTTTGTGCCGATGATCCTGATTCCGCCGCTGCTGCAGGATCTGCGCGGCGTTCCCGATTCGGTTGTCGGTATCGTACTGGCCTCGCGGGGAATTGGCAGCATCATCGGGAATTTTGCCGTCGTCGCGATGGGCCGGATCGACCCGCGCATCGGCCTCGCCATCGGCTTCGGCAGCCAGGCATTAAGCGGGTTACTGATGGCGCAATATGATCTGGATGTCACGATCTGGAACGCAATGTGGACCAGTGCATTCCAGGGTTTCGGCAACAGCTTTCTGTGGGTGCCCCTGACCGTCCTGACCTTCGCAACGCTGCAACCCCGTCAGATGGGCGAGGCGACCGCCGTTTTCCACATGATCCGCAATCTGGGCAGCGCGATATTCATCTCTATATGCGTCGGCGCCGTCGTTCACTATTCCGGCGTCAACTATGCTGTCATCTCGGAACATGTATCGCCGTTCAACGAGGTGTTTCAGTTTCCCGGCATCGCGGGCGCCTGGAGCCTGGACGGGCTGACCAGCCTGTCCAGGATCGGCGACGAGGTCGAGCGGCAGGCGGCGATGATCGGTTATACCAACGCCTTCTATCTCTTTTCCGCTGTCGCGGCCGCCGTGATACCCTTTATTTTCCTGCTGAAACGGCCAGTATCGGCCGACTGAATCGCCGAAGTCCGTGGGGCTGAACCGTGTCGGGTCAACCGGCCGCGGCGGACAGGTGCCCGGCCGGCCATTCGTTGACCATCGCCCGCATTTCGCCATAAACCTCCCGCCAGTCCGGCGCTCCGGCAAAGGAGGTATTGCCCTCGGCAATTCTTGCCGCCAGCGCCTCGGTTTCCTCATCCGCGAGCAATCCGGACGCCATGGCGCGCCACAACCCGTCATCCGGCAATGCGCGCAGCAATACCGGCATTTCCTCCGCCATCTCGCGCAGCAGTTGCTCCACAATGTCGATACGATTCATGAACCACGCCCCTTACGGTGTTCGATCTTGTCACAGCATCTTAGCAAGCTGTATGCCGTACCGATACAAGCCGCATGCCGAACTGGTTGTTTCTTCATCGGATCGTTATAATATCCGCCGACTGACCGGTGACGCGGGCAGGATTGCCGAATCATACGCTCATTGCGGATTTTTGCCCTTTCAGCGGCCACGCGGCGCGGTTATATGGAGCCCATGACAATGCATTCCCAAACATGGCTCCGGCCGGCAATGGAATACGGTCCGTTGGGCATATTCTTCGCCGTATACCTGACCTTCGGGCTGATCCCCGCGACCGCCGCGCTGATGGCAGCGACGGTCGTTGCGATTGCGGCTTCCTATATACTGCAACGTCGCGTTCCGGTCATACTTGTCGTAACCGCCACCGTCGTCCTTGTATTCGGCGGCCTGACGGTCCTGCTGGACGATGAGCGCTTTATCAAGATGAAGCCGACCATCGTGCAGGGCCTGTTCGCCGTCGTGCTGCTGGGCGGACTGGCGGTTGGAAAGCCGCTGCTGAAGCCGCTGATGAGCGCCGCATGGCAACTTACCGACCACGGCTGGCGCACGCTGACCTTCCGGTTCGGTGTTTTTTTTGCCGCCATGGCCCTGATCAACGAGTTTGTCTGGCGCACCCAGAGCACCGATTTCTGGGTCAACTTCAAGATCTTCGGCGCGCTGATCCTGACCCTTGCCTTCACGGCCTGCCAGGCGCCGCTGATCATGCGCTATCAGGTCGTCCCCGAAGACAAAAAAGACGAAGATGATTGACCTTCAATAAGATATAACACATCAGGTTTGTCGTCAGTCCTTCGAGATTTCGCCCCAGGCGTTGTCGAGTGCGTTGGTACGCGTCGCGAAGACATCCTGCCCGCGCACTTCGTCATAATGCCGCAATGCCCAGTGCGATGACGGAAAGGCCAGATCGTCCCATGGTATGTCGTCCCAGGCGAACAGCGCGACCGCTTCGCTTTCCTCGCCCGCCGCGAATTCCGGTTTCAGCAGTCTGGCGCGGTAGATCAGGTGTATCTGGCTGATCCGCGGAACATTGTAGACCGCCAGCAGGGCGTCGATTTCAATCTCGGCGCAGGCTTCCTCACGTGTTTCGCGTATTGCGCCATGGGCGGCCGCTTCATGCAGCTCCAGAAACCCGGCCGGAATCGTCCAGCGCCCCTTGCGCGGATTGATCGCGCGTTTGCACAGGAGAAACCGATCCTCCCATGTCACGACCGCGCCAACGACGACCAATGGATTTTCATACTGGATATAGTTGCAATCCGGACAGACAAGACGCTGCCGGTTGTCGCCGGCAGGCACCGCCCGCACGCGGGGTCCGGCCCCTTCAATGCTTTCTGATCCCGTTTTGTTGCTCGCGTCTGACATGCCGATAGTCTGGATCGCACACGCGATCCAGACAAGTAAAAGTATCGAAAATGATCGGTATTCCGCCGCACGACGGAAATTCTGTCAGAACCGTGCAAGGTCGACGCACCGCATCAACCCTGCTCTTTCATCTATGCAAAAACATCCACAATCGTGCCTCGTGACGCGTCGCCGGATGAGGTTGTCGCACTGGTCGCAGATGTGCTTGCAGCAGATGTCGCCTCGGTACTCTTGGTGTTGGACGCGGCGGATACCTGCAATTCCTGCTGGGCAGCACGCTGCGTACTGCTTAATTGCGCCGAAGAAATTGCCGTAGACACGGTTGAGCCTGCAACTTCACCTATAGCCACCAGTTTCTCCTTGGCTTGCTTCAAAGGATCGCTAATACCCGGAAGATACATACCAGGTATTAATAAAGCTCTAATGTGAATAGTTAACGGGAACACGTTTGATTCAGGGCCGCTTGCGGACCCGCCAGACGACATTGGCGGCGTCATCGGCAATCAGCAGGCTGCCGTCCCGCGCAAGCGCCAGTCCAGCCGGGCGGCCGATAACCTGCGCGGCACTGTTGCCGCGCCAGCCCTCCTTCGTATCGACCCAGAACCCGGTAACGAAATTCTCATAACCGCCGGTCGGGCTACCGTTTTCAAACGGCACCCGGACCACCTTGTATCCGGTCGGCCTTGCCGCATTCCATGACCCGTGCAGCGCGACCAGCGCATCGTCGCGCCAATCCGGGGGAAACTGGTCGCTATCGGCGAACGCCAGGCCAAGCGGCGCCGAGTGCGCCTGGAACAGGACATCGGGGACAATGCTTTCCTGCACGAGATCGGGCCGGCGTTCCGCAAAAAACGGCTGCGGATTGGCGCCGATATAGGCATAGGGCCAGCCATAGAACCCGCCGTCGCGTACGCTGGTCAGGTAGTCCGGCACGAGGCCGTCGCCCAGCCCGTCACGTTCATTAACCGCGGTGTATAACGCGCCGGTGCGGGGATGTACGGCAATACCGACGGGGTTGCGCAGGCCGCTCGCGAAAACCCTGCCGCCCGTACCATCCGCATTGAATCGCATGATGGTCGCGCGCGGCGGCAATTCCTCGCCAATATTCGTGACGCTGCCAATCGCGGCATAAATGAACCGGCCGTCGGCATCGAATGCTATGTTGCGCGTCCAATGCCCCCCCGGAACGCCAAACACGCCCGGTGGGGTAATCCGCTCCGGCGCCTGTCCGGCGCTGCGCTGGCCGGCGCGATAGGGAAGCCGCCAGATGCCGTGCAGATCGGCGATATACAAATAGCCGTCCCGGAACGCGAGTCCGTGCGGCCCATCCAGCCCGGTCACGAATGGCGTGACTTCTTCGGCGCGGCCATCCCTGTCGGAATCGATCAGCAGCGTTACCTCGTCGATTCCGGTCTGCGCCAGGAAAACCTCGCCGCTCGGCGCCACGGTCATCCAGCGGGCATGGCTGAGCCCTGAGGCGAAGATGGTCACCTCATATCCCTCCGGCGCCACAGGCATCTGTGTGTCGTCGCGCCGGATCACGTCCATCCGGTTGGATACGCTTCGCGTTGCGTAAGGTACAGGCAAGTCCTGTGCCCGTATGTGGAATTTCTGTCCCGGGCGGTCCTCCGGCGCTGCGGCGTTCGCCGGAAACACCGCCAGCAGTAATATGGCAAGATAAAGCCACGCCATTGATTTTCCCCGAACTTAATGATTTCCTGATAAACTTATCAACGAATCGTTAAATTATTGGTTTTAACCTGGCAAAGACAGCGCGACGTCGCGAAGATAAAGAAAGCCCGTGCGGAAGTAACAAATATTTAACCAGATTTACACCTAATCATAACAGGAGGCGTGACGCCTCCAGAGAAAATTGAATGGCATGCAGCACCTAGAAGACACGGTTCCATGGCGGAAGCGGCCCGAGGTCGGCAATCTGGATTCCCTCCTCGCGTTAGCCCGTGACCGGACCCGCGCTGGCCGGGAAAACCTTGCTTCCGCCGTAGGCGATCTTTTCGGCACCGAAAGCGGCACGCTCAACAAGTCCGAGCAGGCCATAATGTACGATATCCTGAGCAAGCTGGTCCGGGATGTCGAGACGACAGTTCGGCAAAAGCTGGCGCAAAAGCTGTCCGGGGTGGACACTGCCCCGCATGAACTCATTATCGAACTGGCCAACGACCAGATCGAGGTTTCGCTGCCGGTTCTGCAACGCAGCGATGTCCTGCGGGATTCGGAGCTTATCGAAATCATCCATCACCGCACGATGGAGCATCAACTGGCGATATCGATGCGGCCGGAGGTCAGCGAGCCTGTTTCCGACGCGCTCGTCGAAACGAATAACCCCGTGATCATCGCGACGCTTCTGCAGAACCATGGCAGCAAGATGTCGGTCAAAGCCCTGGCGCGTCTGGTCGATCACTCGGAACGGGAGGAAGCCTACCGCAAACCCCTGCTGAAGCGGCGCGAACTGAGCCAGGAAATGGCGCAGAAGATGTACTGGTGGGTATCGGCGGCGCTGCGTCAGGATATCATGTCGCGATACAAACTGTGCCCGGATGATTTTGACGTCGCCATGGAGAGCGCCGTACAGGACAGTCTGCATGAAAGCGGCCATGCCGTACGGCCGGCGGACGATTCCCTGACGTCGCTTCTGACACTGGACGAAGTCGCCCAGCACCGGATGGTCAAGGCACTGCGCGAGGGAAAGATCCCGATGTTTCAGTCCATCCTGTCCCAGGCGAGCGGATTGCCGCTGCCCGAAATCCGGCGGATCATGTTCGAGGCCGGCGGCGAAAACCTCGCCATTGCCTGCCGGTCGATCAATCTGGCGCCAAATGTGTTTGCCGCAATCTATCGATTGCTTCGGTCGGGCGGTCGTTCGGAAGAAAGCCTGCCGAGCGGCGACCTGACCCGGGTCACGTCGCTTTATCTGGATGTAAACCCGGACCACGCAAAGGCGGTCACCCGGCAGTGGCGCCGGAACCCGAACTATGCCGCCGCGATCCAGCAGATTTCGACGGGTTCGTCCAGTATCGGCTGACGGGCCGTCAGGGTGTCCCCGAAGGCTTTCCCCCTGACGTGTTAAATTTCGCAATCTCCTGTATGATGGTCGCCAGTATCGGAAGATCGCGTGCGTCATGACCTCATCCGAACCGGCGGCACGAAAATTTAATGTAGAAGCGCTGCTGCAGATGGCGCTCGACCGCACGGTTACGGGACGCGGCGAACTCGCCCGCTCGATCGCCGATCTCTGCCTGGAAGATGATTCCGGGCTGAACGAGCGGGAAATACGATTGATCTTCGATATCCTGTATCGGCTGATTCACCGCGTGGAAATGAAAGTGCGGCGTGACCTGGCACAACGGTTGGCATCCCGGGACGATGTGCCCCGCGACTTGATCGTTACCCTCGCGAACGACCAGATCGATGTCGCGTACCCGGTCCTTGTCGGCAGTACGCAGTTGCAGGATGAGGATCTGATCGCCATCACCCATGACAGGGCCGTATCGCATCACATCGCCATAACGCTGCGGGAATACATCAGCATCGCGGTTTCGGACGCGCTGATCGCGACGGATAATGTGGAGGTCATCGATTCGCTGGTCCGCAATCCTGCTGCCGAATTATCGGAACCGACGATCGCGCGACTCGTCGAAATGTCCCGTGACAGGCCACCCCTGCGCCGGCCGCTGCTGCAGCGTCCGGAAATAAATCCCGACCTCGCCTGGCGAATGCATCGGTGGGTTGGCGATGCGTTGAAGAAATTCATTGACGATTTATATCCGGGCGGCATCGACCAGATCGGCGACGAGATTGACGTTGCGGTTCGCGATGCAATGGCCGCCGGTCGTCCGGCGCCGCCGCCCGGCCGTTCGGAACCGGTTTCCGACATTGAAAACAGCGGCGGCATTACGGTCGAGGTCCTGATCCAGGCCCTGCGCGATCAGGATGTTGAACTGTTCGAGGCGCTGTTCGCCAGGCTGGCCGACATCGACCTGCTGGCTATGCCCATGATCGTTTACGACCCCGGCGGCGAACCCTTTGCCGTGGCGTGCAAGGCCTGTAACGTGTCGGCGCGGAATTTCGAGGAACTGTACCGGTTGCTGACGGCGTCGCTTTCTGGCGATAATGACGATATTTCTTCCGAATCTACGACAATCCGGTCATTTTACGAACGTCTTGACGGCAACGCGGCGCGCCGGGTGCTCAACGAATGGCGCCGGACACCGGCTTCGGTCTGGCAGGTTTCGCCATAGCTCCGGATGCCTCACGGCGTTCGCACGGAGATATTTCCAGCAAACCATGATCTGACTAGTGCTGCAGCTTTCCAGCAATTACTGTACATTCCCGCATTCGCCGCTACGGATTTCCGCAAATCAACCGCGCCAGGAGCAATAATGCCGCTGCAAGGAGTGCCGATAGCGTTGTTGGGCCTTGTCGCGATTGGCATCGTATTATTGTTGATTTCGTTCCGGTTCGCCCGGGGGCGGGCCATGCGCCAAATGCTCTCCGCCGGCCTGTTATTCCTGTTTGTCAGCGCCTTTGCCATCGCTGCCGACGACCTGCCGGCAACGGTCAATATCGAAAGCGAGCATGCTTTCGCGATTTTGTTCCGTCAGTTCGCCAGTGTGTTGTGGTGGCTGTCGCTTGCCAATCTTTCGATTCGGATGACCGAGGTCCTGCTGTGGCGGGGCCTGTTCAGCGAACAGAATATCCCGAAGCTGCTGAAGGATGTCCTCAGTGCGATCTATTATATCGGCGCCCTGTTCGCCATCGTCGCCTTTGTTTTCGAGCAGCCGGTAACCGGGTTGCTGGCGACTTCGGGCGTCGTCGCCATTGTCCTTGGCTTTGCGTTGCAGAACACGCTGAGCGACGTATTCTCCGGCATCGCCCTGAACATGGAGCACCCCTACCGTCAGGGTGACTGGATCCGCCTCGATAACGGATTCGAGGGCGAGGTCGTCGAGGTCAATTGGCGCGCCACCCATCTGCGCAGCCGCCAGGATACGGAGATCGTCCAGCCGAATTCCGGCATGGCGACGGCGCGCATCACGAACTTTCACTATCCGGACCGCGGATATGCCTTCAACATACAGGTCCGCATCGACTATCGGGTGCCCCCGGCGCGGGTAAAATCCATCCTGAAGGCGGCGGCCATGGCATGCGACCGGGTCAAGAAACACCCGGCGCCGGTGCCCAGGGTCCTGAGCTTCGAAGACTCTTTTGTCATGTACGACATGAAGGTGTGGGTATCCGATTACGGCCAGCATCCCGACAATCTGGACGAAGTCCTGACCCGCGTATGGGAACATCTGCGCTGGGCCGGCATTTCCTTCGCCTTCCCGCAGCGTAATGTGCACCTGTATGACAAGGAGGAACGCGACGAACAGGAATCGCTGGCGGTCAGCGAATTGTTGCAGCAGATCGACCTGTTTGTGACGCTTCAGGATGACGAAAAGGAGCTGCTTGCCTCGCAACTGGAGCAGCGCCGGGTTCGGGCGGGCCAGCGAATTGTCGAACAGGGCGCGGAAGGACAGTCGCTATACGTCATCGCGGAAGGATTGCTGGAAGTCAGGGTCATGTTTGAAAACGACGGTGTCGAACACAAGGTGGCGCAGGTCGGCCCCGGGGATTTTTTTGGCGAAATGTCGCTGCTGACCGGGGCGCCGCGCAGCGCCAGCGTCGTCACCCTGACCGATGTCGTCGTTTACAAGATCGAAAAAATTCATATCGAGCCGATCCTGAAAGCCCGGCCGCTTATCGCCGAATCCCTCGTGGAACTGCTGAGCGCCCGTCAGGAAGCGACCCAGGCCCTTGCCAATAGCCCAACAGCCGCTGGCGGGGCCGGCGATACGGGCCACCACGGCTATGCGGAGCAGATGCTCAGCCGGATCCGGGGATTTTTCCAGCTCCACTGACGCGAATGGTCGCGGTTCAGCCCGCGTTGAGCGCCGCGACGCCGGGCAACTCCCGGCCTTCGAGCCATTCGAGAAAGGCGCCGCCCGCCGTCGAAACATAACTGAAGTCATCGGCGACGCCCGCATGGACCAGGGCGGCGACCGTATCGCCGCCGCCGGCCACGGTTGTCAGGACCCCCGCCGCCGTCAGTTTCGCCGCCGCCCGCGCCACCGCGACGGTCGCGGCATCGAAGGGCGACACCTCGAACGCGCCAAGCGGCCCGTTCCAGACCAGCGTGCGGCATTCCGCCAGATGCGCTTCGATCGCCGCGATGCTTTGCGGGCCGAAATCGAGTATCATCCGGTCGTCGGGCACGGCATTTACGGGCACCGTCGCGCTCTCGGCGCCTGCCTTGAATTCCGCCGCGACAACCGCATCAACCGGCAGCACGACGGTGCAACCCGCCGCCGCTGCGCGCGCGAGGATATCGCATGCGGTATCGGCCAGGTCCTTTTCACACAGGCTGGCGCCAACGGCGATACCCTGCGCGAACAGAAACGTATTGGCCATACCGCCCCCGATGATGAGCCGGTCGACGCTGGCGACAAGGTGTCCGAGCACATCCAGCTTGCTGGACACTTTCGCCCCGCCGACGATGGCCGCGAGCGGGCGGACCGGGTTCTCCAGCGCCGCGGCCAGCGCCTTCAGTTCCGCTTCCATGTTCCGTCCCGCCGCAGCCGGCAGCAGCCGGGCGATGGCGTCAATCGATGCATGGGCGCGATGGGCGGCCGAAAACGCATCGTTCACATAGACATCGCCGAGCGCCGCCAGACCGGCGGCGAACTCCGCATCGTTCGATTCTTCGCCGGCGTGAAAACGCAGATTTTCGAGCAACAGCACGCCATCCGGCGCCAGCGAATCGACCGCCGCCAGCGCCGGCGCACCGATACAATCCGATGCAAAAGCGACGGGCCGGCCGCCAAGCGCCTCCGACAGCGCCGCGGCGACGGGACGCAAGGTCATTTCGGGAACGACCTTGCCTTTCGGACGGCCGAAATGCGACAGCACGACAACCCTGGCGCCTTTTTCGATCAGTGTTTCGATTGTCGGCGCAAGCCGGTCCAGCCGCGTTGCATCGGTTACGGCGCCATCCCGCATGGGTACATTCAGGTCGCCGCGAACGAGCACGCAACGGCCGGCAACATCGATATCATCCAGTGTCTTGAACATGGCTCTTCAATACTTTTCCGATTATTTTATAGCTGCCGCTTACTATAGCACATCAGGTTTAAAGGGAACGGCAACAGGTTCCTTTTAAACCTGTGAAGGTGCTATATCTTCAATAAGATAGATCAGATTCACATGATTGTTGTGGATCGCCAAAGGCGATTCCAGCCAACCATGATCTGATCTAGCACGCCGAAACGCGACGGGGTATCCTTCCCGGACCGAAATCGGGAAAGCGGTATGTCCATGCTGAACGAGGCGCAGCACGCCGAACTGGCCCAGTGGTTGCGGGACAGCGAGGAAATCACGCCGGCGGACGATGAAATCGTGGGAACCCGGAAGACGCTTGGCTATTACATTGAGTGCTGGGGGCCGCCGCATGAAATAACGTCGCTGGACAGCGGCGCGGAATTGTCGATATGGCGTGGTGAGGGATACGCTTTCTGGATCGCGGATTTCGGCGAGGTAAGAGCCGCAGCCGTATATTGAACCAGGCAGGAGCTGGATTACAGGTGAACGATCGCGAAAACCATATGGCGGCATTGCGCCAGACAGGATTCTGGGGCCGGGCAGCGGCGGGTTGCCTGATCATGGCGGAGGAAACCGGCCGGATACTGATCCCGCACCGGTCCGAACAC
The DNA here is from genome assembly GCA_040905865.1 of Alphaproteobacteria bacterium. Classification (NCBI taxonomy): domain Bacteria; kingdom Pseudomonadati; phylum Pseudomonadota; class Alphaproteobacteria; species Alphaproteobacteria bacterium. The sequence continues at coordinate 33,441 of JBBDQU010000001.1, read as the reverse complement.
TGCCAGCAGCCGAATACCTGGGGGACCTGGGGCGGCGCCCTGGACCACGGAGAATCGCCCGTGGATGCGGTACTGCGCGAGCTATCGGAGGAAGCGGGATTCCACGCGCCCGTGGAGACGATTCCGCTGTATGTCTTCCGGCACGAATCGGGGTTTCAGTATCACAACTTCCTGATCACGACGGCCCGGGAATTCGAACCGGCCATCAACTGGGAGACACAGGCCTTCGCCTGGACCGAGTTCGGCAACTGGCCCGAACCTGCCCATTTCGGCCTAAAGGCGTTGCTGGCGCATGATGAGAGCCTGGCAATCCTCAGGCAAAAGGCCATGGCGGCCGTCAGGCGGCTTTAATCCGGTCCGGCGCGTTTCGCCGGCCGCAACAGCATCAGCCCCACAATCAGTGCCGGCACGGCGCAGACAATAAAGCCGAGGCGATAACTGCCGGTGACGCCAAGCAGCGTCGAATACAGCAATGGCAGGGTCAGCCCACCGAACTGGCCAAAGGACAGAACGCCGCCGGTCACGGCGCCGCGCATCGAATCCGGCGCAAGACGCACCGCCTCCGCCAGCAGTACCCCGTGCCACGAAAATACCGTTGCGCTCACGCCCGCGGCGACCAGCACGATCATCAGTTTGGACCAGCCTGCGTCGAACAGGCCGGTCAGGCCAACGGTTCCCGCCATCGCCATTGCCAGTACCGCCAGCATGACACGCGGCGATACGTAACTGCTGCTGAGCCAGCCCCAGAAAATACGGCCCAATACCGCGACGGAGGTCGCAATTGCAAAAACCTGACCCGCTTCCTTGAGGCTGTAATCGAGATGCGTCAGGTAGATCACGAAATACGCGGTGAAGGTTGCCTGCAACCCGACAAAGGCGAAACAGCCGAAGGCCAGGCTGCGAATTTCCGGCTTGCCGAGAACCAGGGATATGGTTCCCTTGAAATCCGACAGGCGGAATTTCCGGGTCATGTCCTTGTCGCTGTCGAATTCGCCGCGGAGCGGCTCCAGCATGACAGCGAAAACGATGCAGGAGGCGCCGATGATCAGCAGGGTATCGCGCCAGTCGAACCTGTCGGTAAGAAACGGACCGAGCAGCCCCGCGATCAGCAGTCCGGCCGGAACGGCTGTCTGCTTGATGGAAAAAACAAGGGGCGCCCGTTTCGGCGGCGAGTAACGGCCCAGCAGGTGAGAACTGGCCGGAGTCGAAAACGCCGAACCGCCGATAACAATCGCCGACAGGACCAGTATCGGCAGGATCCCCGGCGACGCCAGCCACAGGCCGAGGCCCATCATGACCAGCGTCACCTGGCTCATCCGCAAGGCGCCGTACCGTACGATAATGCTGCCGCAACCGACCTGGACGACCAGCGAGGTCGCCGCGATCATGCCGATATAGATACCCAGCCAGGACGGGTCGATATCCAGATCCACGAGGATCACCGGCGCCAGGATTGCCGGCAGGACCTTGCCGAGTGCGATAAAGGTCTGCTGCACGAACATCGACCCGAGGGCCAGAAGGAGCCACTTCATACCAGACAGGCCTCCGCCACCCACACTGTGTTCATCGTTGGATTTCTCCGCCGCAACAATATGCCGTCAGGCGGATTTCGACCTGATCGAGACTTCACCCATCCGGTCCGGATGTCCGCGATCGTACTGCACCGGCATATAGGGTCGCGGGTCGCCCAGTTCATGCGCGGCATGCCACGCCCAGCGCGGGTTGTAGAGGAAACCGCGCGCCAGCGCGACCATGTCCGCATGACCGTCCTGCAGGACCTCCTCGGCCTGGCGGGGTTCGGTAATCAGGCCGACGGCCATCGTCTTCATGCCCGTCGCCTTGCGGATCGCTGATGCAAACGGCACCTGGTAGCCGGGCGTGACGGGAATCCGCTGCAATGGCGACATCGCGCCGCTGGACGCCACGACATAATCGCAGCCGCGATCCTTGAGCATCGCCGCAAAGGCGACCGTGTCCTCGATCGTCATGCCGCCATCGATCCAGTCGACGGCGGAGACCCGGACGCCCAGCGGCTTGTCCTTCGGCCAGACCGCCCGCACCGCTTCGAACACTTCCAGTGGAAAGCGGGCCCGGTTGGCGATGGCGTCGCCGCCGTACCGGTCATTGCGTTTGTTACCGAGCGGCGACAGAAAGGTTGCCAGCAGGTAACCGTGCGCCGCATGCAGCTCAATCATGTCGAAACCGATCCGTTCGGACCGGATCGCACCATCGACGAAGGCCTGCTTGATCCCCGCCAGTCCTTCGTCGTCCAGCGCCTTCGGCACCGGCCAGTGATCGTCGAAGGGAATGGCGGAGGCGGCGACCGTCTGCCAGGCGCGGTCCCCTTCGGCGCGCGGCCCGCGACCGTGGAACGGCGCGTGCGACGAGGCCTTGCGTCCCGCATGGGCAAGCTGGATACCGAGCGGCGCTGTGCCGTGGATACGGCTGAAATCGATGACTTGGCGCAGCGCCGCCTCGTTTTCATCGTTATAAAGCCCGAGACATTCCTGCGTGATCCGTCCTTCCGGCGTAACGGCGGCCGCTTCCGATATGAACAACCCGACACCGGCATAGGCATATTGCGATATATGCTGAAGATGCCAATCCGTGGCGCAGCCTTCCCGCGCGCTGTACTGGCACATCGGCGATACAACAATCCTGTTCGGCAGGGTGAGGCCGCGCATTTCCAGCGGGCTGAACAACAGACTCGACATGGCGGGTATTCCTTTCCAGAAATCTTGTTATTGGGGCATGACCGGCGAACGGAATCAGTCTTCGTCCTCTGGCTGCAGGCTTGAAACCAGGACGCTGCACGGCGCAACGGCCAGCAGGTTCTTTGAGGTCGATTTACGCCACCACCGCTCGATCGTCATGAGACGGCGGTGGCCGACGACGATCAGGTCGGCATTGATTTCCCGCGCCGTCGCGGCGATTTCATCGACCGGGTCGCGGAACCCCAGCCGTCCTTCCGCGTTGATGCCGCGCTTGCGCAGCCGCTCGACCCCATCCTGCAGGAAGGCATGAATTTCCCGCTGTTCCTCGGTGACGAGATCCGCCGGGTTCACGTCGCCGGCAATCGGGATTGCCGTGGAGGACGTAATAATCGCAAGCAGATGAACGTCCGCACCGCAGAACTGCGCCAGTTCCGCCCCCTGACGCAGGGCCGCGCGGTATTCCGGGCTGCCGTCATATGCAAGAAGTATTTTCTTAAACATTCTTCACCCGCCCCGCCCGTTGCAATATCCATGTCGGAATTAACGCACAAACGAATACGAAAGACACAAACAGGAATCCGTCCTGGAACCCCTGTGTTTGCGCCTGTGCCGCCACCACCTCGCCAAGATAGTGCAGGGCGCCCGGTTCATGCAAAGCGGCCGGTACGCCGCTCTTATCGAGCAGGGATTCCACCGACGACAGGAACCCGCGAACGGCGGGATTGTCCGCCGTCTGCGTCGCGGTCAGCGCATCGCTGTGAAATTCCGTGCGCTGGGACATGAACAGCACCAGCGAATTGATCCCGATGGAACCGCCAAGCTGTCGCATGAAGTTCAGCGTACCGGAGCCGCGCTGCAACTGGTCGGGAGACAGGGTCCGCATCGCGCTGGATACCAGCGGCGGCATGATCAGCGCCATGCCGAGCCGCCCGATACAGGTAAATCCGGCGATCAGCCAGAATGCCGTATTGGTGTCGGCGCCGGACAACAGGCCCGTACCGACGGCGAAACACAGCAGCCCGACCATGATCGGCATATATGCTGGCACCCTGTCCGCAACACGGCCCGCAATGGGGAACATGATAATCAGCATGATACCGGCCGGCACGAGAACGGCCCCGGCCGCCGTCGCCGAATATCCCTGCACGGTCTGGACAAAGACGGGTATGGCGTAACTCGACGCCATGTTGCCGAACCCGAAGACGACTCCGACCAGAACCGCGGAAGCAAAACCCGCATTGCGGAAGAGGTTCATGTCCAGCAGGGGCGAGGTATTTTGGAGCTGCAATGCAACAAACATTGCGGTCGCCGAAACACCGATGATCACCCGCAGCAGGATTTCGTTAGACGTCCAGCCATAACGCTGTCCGTCCGCCATCGCGGATAGCAGCGCGACCAGTGCGATAGCCAGGGTGATGAAACCGTACCAGTCGAACGGAGGCAGCTTGCGGAAGGTCAGACGGCCCGGCATCAGTATTGCGCCGAATACGAAGGCCAGCGCGGTAAGCGGCAGCGGAATGTAAAAAATAGCGCGCCACGAGAACGTGTCTATGGCGATCCCGCCGACCAGCGGCCCGAGCCCGGGCGCCAGCATGATTGACATCCCGTACATGCCCATCGCCAATCCACGCTGATTGGCGGGAAACACCTGGAACAGGACGACCATGATCAGCGGCTGGCTGACGCCGGCGGAAAACCCCTGCAATATCCGCCCGACAATGATGAAATCGAAACTCGGACTGGCCGCCGCAATCGCCGTACCGATGAAAAACACCAGGATGATCAGCAGGAAGGTGATGCGTTGCCCGAACGCATCCACCAGCCAGTTGTTGAGCAACTGGCTGAGCGTCATGGTCGCAATAAACGCGGTTGCCATCCACTGGGCGCGATCCTGGCCGATACCATAGGCGCCCATGACGCTGGGGACCGCGACATTGACGATTGTCACCGACAGCACCATCGACATCACGCCGAGCATGCCGGCGAAGGTCACCAGATAGCGGTATTTCGGGCCGAACTGTTCGAACCGGTGCTCGATGGAATCAGGTACGATTTCCCTTTCCGCCACGAATTCACCCTTCGCCTATCGCCGCCGGATATTTCACAGGCATTTCCGCTGCGCCCCATGCCAGGGCACTTCCTGCAATGCGCAATTAATTGTCACGGATATCGATATTTATCTCGACCATCATGCCGGGTCGGAGCTTTCGGTCCCGCTGTTCGACAGCGATCCGTACCGGCAGGCGCTGGGTAATCTTGGTGAAATTGCCGCTGGGGTTGGGGCTGGGCAACAGGGCGAATTCCGCGGTAGTGGAATTGCCGATCGCGATCACATGACCGATGAACCCCGGGTGGGTGTCGCCATTGTCCTGTGAGGCCACCCCGAACAGGGCAAGCGCACGATCTATAAGACCTTCGCCCGGATAGGCGTCGACGGAAATCTCCACCCGCTGGCCGATGCGCAGTTTGCGGACTTCGGTTTCCTTGACATTGGCTTCGACCCAAATGGTTTCAGGGTCATGCATCAGTACCAGCCGCTGGCCGGGCGTCACATATTCCCCCATGTCGACGAAGGTCTTGTCAATAACGCCCTTTACGGGCGCGCGGATCTTCCGGTCGCCAAGGTCAAGCTTCTGACGCGCCAATTGCGCCCTCAATTCGTTCTCCTCGTAAACCAGCTTGGCAATCTCGCTATCGAGAACGTCAAGCTGCGCTCGCTCTGCTTCGGCTTCCGCCATCTTGTTGCGGGCCGCCTGAACCGCGGCCAGGGCCGTACGATGTTCACCCGAAAGCTGCTGTTCGCGGGCCAGCGCTTCATCATATTGCTTGCGGGCGATTATCTTCTTTTCGAAGAGCGACCTGGATCGCTGGAATTCGGATTGCGCCAGCTGCAATTGCGGTTTCAGCGCCGCCAGTTCCGCTTCCGCTGTACCGAGAAGCGCCTGTTCGGTGCGATACCGGGAACTGGTCTGGATATCGACCAGCTTCTTTTCCGCCATGAGGCGCTGCCGGTCGGCCTCGATACCCTGTATCCGCGCTTCAAGCTGGGTTACCAGCAGCTTCGACTCGCGGGAATCAATCTCGACGATGACCTGACCCCTGTCCGTTTCGTCGCCTTCGGTGACGCGGACCCGGTCGATCCAACCGGCGACCCGACTGCTGACCGTAATCAGATTGCTGCCGATACGGGCATCGTATTCATAGACATGCGTAAACCGGGATATGATTTCCTGAACGCCCAGATACCCGCCAATTCCGAGAACGAGGACAAGCACGAGATACCGGACCCAGCCGCGCCCTCTGCGCGCAGGCTTGTGTTGCGCGGCATCTTTTGCATCCGAGTCCTTTGTCTCCGGACTCTCCTTTTCGGTATCGGGCAATCTGTCGTCTCCTTAGCAGAGCAGGCTTTCGAAAACAGTGCAGGCTCTAGACCGGCGTTTGCACAGTGGTGACGCCATGGCGACCGCAACCGTCGTCAAACAGCCTGTCTGCAAATACCGAAGCGCGTCACACGATCGATGACACTTAAATAGCGACCGAAGACCGTATTCGAAGCATTTCCGGTCCCGATCACACCATCACAAAACATACACATTAGTACGTATCTATCAATATCATGGGCGGATCAACCGGTTATAGAAATGCTACCGAACCTCTAGAAAAGGATTTGCGCGCCGAAATTACGTCTGGGATCCAGTTCCTTCGGGATGCGGTTGAGCGGTACCGCAAAGCCGGACCGGTCGCAGGGGAGGAATTCACCGCTGCCCTGTCCGGCATGCAGTTCGCCACCGTCGATGACGACGCGGCCCCGGCTCAACACGGTCACGGGCCAGCCTTGCAGCTTCATGCCTTCGTAGGGCGTATAGCCGGTATTGTCATGCAACATGTCGGCGCTGAGGGTCACCTCGCGCGCCGGATCCCAGATAGCCATATCCGCATCCGAGCCGACGGCAATGGCGCCCTTGCGCGGGTAAAGCCCGTAAAGCTTCGCCGCCGCAGTCGCGGTCAGATCGACGAAACGCTGCAGATCGATCCGCCCCTTGCCGACGCCTTCCGAAAACAGCAGGGGCATCCGTGTCTCGATCCCTGGCAGGCCATTGGCGATCTCCTTGAAGGATGCGTTCGGCCCGGCCTTCAGCTTGCCGGTTTCGTCAAAGCGGTACGGCGCATGGTCGGAGGAAAACACCTGAAACACACCCGTCTGAAGCCCGTTCCAGATGGCTTCCTGCCCCGCCTTGTCCCGAGGCGGCGGGCTGCAGCAGTACATCGCGCCGTCCATCCCTTCGCGGTCCAGGTCGTCGAGCGTCAGGAACAGGTATTGCGGGCAGGTTTCACCATACACCTTCAGCCCCTTCGCCTGGGCCATGCGGATTTCCTCCATTGCCTCCTCCGCGGATACATGGACAATCAGCAATGGCGTATCGACCAGACGGCCCAGCGCGATGGCCCGGTGCGTCGCCTCGCCTTCCGCGATCTGGGCATGGCTGACGCCGTGAAACTTCGGCGCCCGGTTGCCGCCGTCCAGCAGACGCTTCGTGAGCCAGCGGATCATGTCCCAGTTCTCCGCGTGGATCATGGTCATCGCGCCCTCGCGCCGCGCCGCGGTCAGCACGTCGAGCATCTGGTAATCGTCCAGCTTCGTGCCTTCATAGGTCATGTAAACCTTGAACGAGGTATAACCGTCACGTATCAGCGCCGGGAGTTCCTGGCCCAGCACCTGCTCGGTCGGATCGGCAATGATCATGTGAATGGCGAAATCGATCACCGCCCTGGCGTCGCCCAGCGCCCGATAGTCATCGACGACCCGGCGCAACGATTCCCCGCGGTTCTGTATGGCAAACGGGATGACCGTGGTCGTCCCGCCAAACGCCGCGGCCGTCGTTCCACTGCGAAAATCGTCCGCCGACATGATTCCCATGCCGGAAAGCTGCTCGATATGGCAGTGGCTGTCGATCCCGCCCGGCAGAACCAGCTTGCCGCCCGCATCGATTTCCCGGTCGCCCGCGGCAATGCCTTCGCCCAGCGCCGCAACGCGTCCGTCCCGGATTCCGATGTCACACCAGGCAGTGTCGGCCGCGGTAACAACGGTACCGCCGCGAATGACCAGATCAAACGTCGCCATCTTGCGCCCCTTCACCAAATCTGCTGCGTTGTTTCAAGGACGATCTTCCGACAATAGGTTCCCGATGTCATCCATCAGGGAATCGCCCGCCATGCTTCCGGGTTTTAGCGATGCCGCCAGGGGTTTGCGCCGCCGATTGAGCCCGTTTAGCTGGAAGTGAAATGTGTTTATAGTGAATTTACGTTAACGAAATGGTAAGCGCGCCCAAATTACATTAAGATTTGGATTAAAGTAATTATTCAACAGGTTCAGGCAGCATCGTGCTGCATTATTGTCGGGAATAACCAATGAACAGGATGGCACCGGCCGAAATTGACGGCGAAAAACTGTTCGCGCTTGCCCGGGATAAAACACCCGATGCGCAAAAAGCGCTGGCGGAAGCACTCGGCTCGCTGCCTTTCGCCCGTGACGGAACCATGACGGACCGCGAGCGCGGGTTGATGTTCGATATTCTGGGCCATCTGGTCCACGAAACAGAAATGTCGGTTCGCCGGACGGTCGGTGCATGCCTGGCGGAGATACCGGATGCACCGCGCGACCTGGTCCGGCTGCTGGCCAATGACAATATCGAAATCGCCTATCCGCTGTTGACAAAGAGCGGCTCGCTGCACGACGAAGACCTGATCGAGATCATCAAGCAGCGCACGCAGGAACACCAGCTTGCCGTTTCGATCCGGCGGAACCTGAGCGAGGACGTCTCCACCGCGCTGGTCGAAACCGAAAACGAAAATGTCATCCGGTCGCTGCTGAAAAACACCGATGCGAAAATTTCCCGTGCCACAATGGAGTATCTTGTCGAACAGTCGCAGCGGGTCGATTCGTTCCAGGAACCGATACTGCGACGCCGCGATGTTGACCCGGAACTGGTCAAGCGGATGTTCATCTGGGTTTCCGCTATCCTGCGGCAGGTTATTATCGACGACTGGGACTTCGACGCAGCAACCATCGACAGCCTGATTGAGCGCGCAACCGTTCGCGAGATTCAGGCCGCGGCCTATGATGCAAGGGAGCTGTCAAAGTCCCAGCGACTTGCCGACAATATGAAATCTATCGGCAAGATGAATCCCGAAACCATGGTAAAAGTGCTGCGGGAGGGCGAGGTTGCGTTGTTTATCGCCATGTTCACGAAGTTCACCGCGCTGGACGAGAAATTCGTTCGACGCATGCTGTTCGAGCATGACGGCAATGCCCTGGCGATCACCTGCCGCGCCGGCGGGATCGGCAAGGCCGTGTTTGCCTCTATCTTCGCCCTTACCCGGCAGGGAAGCAAAATGAAAGAGGAAGAGATCGCCAGGGAAACCCAAAAATGCCTGTCGGTATATAACGAGACATCGCCGGAATCGGCGATGGACACCGTTCGACGCTGGCAGGCGAATAGCGTTTCGCATCTGTCCCCCGGCCGATAGAAGGCAGCAAGGCAATGCCGGATTCAACCCATGACGACCAGGATGTCGTCGACATCACGCCACGGGTCGACGACAAGACGATTGCGGCGATGGCCATCGGCAAAGCCGCGGCCGCCGAGCACCGGCTCTACAACCTTTCACGCCTTGTTTCCGCCTGGATATGGGAAACCGATGCGGATTTCCGGCTGACCAACGTCTCGCACCGCATCTTCGAAATCCTGGGAATCCACCCGCAGGAACTGATCGGCCGGAGGCTTGGCGAAATCGGTTCCTTCATTACACTGGAGGATTTTCCGGAAGGCGGCGAAAGCCAGTCCACCTTCCGGGATGTCTTTTTCGAAGCAGCCGGCCGTAGCGGCCAGAAACATCTGTTCCTGATCAGCGGGTTACCGGTTTACGATCAGGATTCCGGCGCGTTTCAGGGCATGCAGGGTATTGCAGAGGACGTCACCCGGCATCCCCGCGCCGACGCGGAATTCGAAAAGCTCTTCGCGGCGCTGGAAGACAGCCTGATCATGGTCATGATCGCCAACTCGGAAGGCGAAATCGAGTATGCCAATGCCAAGTTTCAGGAAGCGACCGGCTACAACCTCGACGACCTGAAACAGATTTCGCCCGAAGTGCTCATAGAGTCCGCCAAGGCGAAAAGAGAGGAGCGCTGGGAGACGCTTCGCGACGGAAACGAATGGCGCGGCGAAACCCACTACCGGCGCAAGAATGGCGCGTTATTTCCCGTCATTGAAACGATATCGCCGATCCCCTCTCCCGATGGCGGGATCGACCGGATCCTATGGGTTGTCGAGGACGAAACCGCGCAGCGCGTCTATCGCAAGCACCTGTCGCCACGCACATCGCCTGAACTCTTCACCGACATGCCGAGCCGTATAAAGAACGCCGTCTTTTTGGTGCTGTCCAGCGATAACTGCCTGATCACCAAACTGCAGATGGAAAATATGGCGCTTGACGACGCGCTGAACCGCCTGCCCATTGGGGTTATCGTCGCCGATGCCTTCAGCCGTCCGATCCGCATGAACCGGTCGGCGCAGGAAATCCTGGACATGAATGACGGCCTGACGCTCGGCCGGGACGGGCTTCAGGGCACTGTTGACGGCAAGACAGTCCGGATGCGCGATATCATCTGGCGCACCGGCCGGGAGGCCAGTACGAAAAGCAGAACGGATGCCACGGGCGCGGTCGCGCTGGAGCGTCCATCCGGATACCGCCCCCTGTCCGTTGTCGTGACACCGCTGCGCAGCGAATCGCATTATTTCGACAAGGATCGGCCCGCGGCGCTTATTTTTGTCAGCGACCCCGAATCCCACCCTGAAATCGACGAGAACCGTCTGAGCCGGTTGTATGGATTGACCCGGGCGGAATCGCGCCTTGCCGTTCTACTGGCGCAGGACCTGAGCCTTTCCGATGCCGCGGATGAACTGTCGGTCAGCCAGCATACGGTCCGCACCCATGTCAAACGCATCTTTTCCAAGACGACCACCGAACGCCAGTCGGGCCTGATCCGGCTGCTGCTCAGCGGTCCCGCCCAGGTCCGGAAGGACTGAACCGGCTCGGCTGCTTGACAGGCGTGGGCGGCGATGGCCTGCTTCGGAAGGTAATTGCGGCGGCAAAGGGGGATTGCACCACATGAGCGGAAATCACGAACTCGACCCGCAGGGCCTGGCGCGGGCCTTCGGCCTCGACAGCCTGGCGGATGCCTATCCCGACGATGTCATGCGGGCCGCAACCTTCGCAAAATCGCTCGCAGAGAGCCTGCCGCGCGATCTGAAACCCGCGGAAGAGCCGGCGCACGTGTTCCGCCACGAAGCGCCCAGGGCGGTACCGGGAGCGGAAACATGACCGATTTCGCGCGTCTTTCAATTGCCGCCGCGTCGAAGAAGATACGAAGCGGGGACATCTCGCCGGTCGAATACACCCGGGCGCTGCTGGACCGGATCGAAGCCCATGACGCCGGGATCAATGCCTTTATACGGGTTCTGCCCGAACCGGCCCTGGCTGCCGCCAGGGAAGCGGAAGCGGAAATCGTCGCCGGCAACTGGCGCGGCCCGATGCACGGGGTTCCCTATGCGCTGAAAGACATCATCGACGTGGCCGGCGTTCCGACCACGTGCCACTCGAAAATTCTTGCCGGCAATATTGCCGAAAGCGATGCCGAAGTCGGCCGCCGGCTGAAGAACGCGGGCGGAATCCTCATCGGCAAGACCTCGACCCATGAATTCGCCATTGGCGGCCCCTCATTTGACCTGCCCTGGCCGCCAGCGCGCAATCCATGGAACCCGGACCATTTCACCGGCGGTTCGTCGAGCGGTTCGGGCGCCGCCCTCGCCGCCGGGTTCGTGCCCGCGGCGCTGGGGACCGATACCGGCGGATCGGTCCGCAATCCGGCTTCGTTCTGCGGCATCACCGGCATGAAGGGAACCTATGGACGCGTCAGCCGGCGCGGAGTCTTCCCGCTGTCCTTCTCGCTGGATCATGTCGGGCCGATGACCCGCGGCGTGGAAGACAATGCGCTGCTGATGAATGTCATTGCCGGCCCCGACCCGGCGGACCCGGGCAGCGCGCCCGTGGCCGTACCGGATTTCACCGCGCTGCTGGGACAGGACATAAGGGGCATGCGGATCGGCGTCATCCGGCATTTCTACAACCGCGATATGGAAGCCGACCCGGAAATGGCGCAGGGCATCGAGCGGGCGATAGACGTGCTGCGCGGGCTCGGCGCGGAAATAAGCGAAATCTTCCTGTCGCCGCTGAATGAGTACGCTGCGGCAAACCGGATCATCCTGCTGTCGGAGGCTTTCGCGCTGCATGAGAAATGGTTTCGCGAGCGGCCGCAGGACTACGGTGAGTTGTCACGCAAACGGATTATCGGCGGCGCGTTCATCCGCGCGGCGGATTACGTTAACGCAACACGCATCAAGGCCCGCCTCGTCCAGGAACTGGCCACGGCAATGCAGGGCGTGGATGTTGCGGTGACCGCATCCAGCATGGACCCTCCCGGCCGGCTCGACGACGCCGACGGTCTGGAGGCCAATTACGGGCGGCAGGCCCGGGCCCCCTTCAACCTGACCGGCGTTCCCGCGATTGCGATCCCGACCGGCCTGTCGAATTCCGGGTTGCCGCTGTCGATGCAGATCGTCGGTAAACCGTTCGACGAGCCCAGGGTCTACCAGGTCGCCCATGCCTATGAGCAGGCGACCGGCTTTGGCGCGCAAATTCCCGACCTTGAAAGTATCCGTATCCATGCCTGAATTCCTGCTGAACTCGCTCGCCGATATTGCCGCCGCATTGCGGTCGGGGAAAACCACCGCCACCGCCCTTGCCGAGGAAGCGAATGCCAATAACGCCCGCCGGGGTCCGACGCTGGATGCGTACAAGACCCGCAATCCGGCGCAATTTCTCGCCGAGGCGCGGGTGGCGGACGCTGCATTTGCCGCCGGGCTCGATTTCGGCCCGTTACAGGGAATTCCCGTTTCGGTGAAGGACCTGTATGGCGTGTCCGGCTATCCGACATTTGCCGGGACACCGGCGGCCCTTTCGGATCAGTGGACCACGGAGGGTCCGGTCGTCGAGGCCCTGCGCCGGTCGCTCGCCACCATCTCCGGCAAGACGCATACGGTCGAATTCGCCTTCGGCGGCCTTGGCACGAATGCGCATTGGGGAACGCCGCGCAACCCCTGGGATGCGGAGGCGCACCGCGCGCCCGGCGGGTCCAGCGCCGGCGCCGGGGTCAGCCTGTGCGAAGGGTCCGCCGTCATTGCGCTGGGCAGCGATACGGCGGGGTCCGTCCGCGTGCCGGCCAGTTTTACCGGCGCCGTCGGTGTCAAAACCAGTTTCAGGCGATGGTCGGTCGACGGTGTCGTGCCGCTGAGTCCCAGCCTCGACACCACCGGCATTCTGGCGCGAACGGTCTCGGACGCCATTCTGGCATTTGCGGCGATCGACCCCGTTACCGCCGTGCCGCCGGCCGTGCTGCTTGCCGGACTCAGCGAACTGGACGTATCGGATACCCGCATCGGCCTGTGCACGCGGCATTTCGCGGATTGCAGCCCCGGCGTCGCCGAGGGCGTGCAGGCGGCGCTGGATGAACTCGCCGCCGCCGGCGCGCAGATCGTCGATGTCGACCTCCCGGAAGTCATGGAAGCCGAAGAAATTTTCATACGCGGCGGCCTTGCCGCCCCCGAGTTCGCCGCGTTCATCAACAATGTAATGTCGGCGCGAAAGGCCACGCTGGATCCCAACGTCGCCGGCCGGTTCGCCAGCATGGAAGCGATTACCGCCATCGAGTATCTGAAACGCCGCGATCGGCTGGTTTACCTGGCCGCCGCCATCGATGACTGCCTGGCCGATATCGACGTTCTGGTGGGCCCGACAGCGCCGATCACCCCGCCACGGCTGACGGAGATCGCGACGCCGGAAGACTATCGGGCGCATAACATGCCGGCCCTGCGCAATACCCAGACCGCCAATCTGCTGTCCCTTTCGGCGGTGACCATGCCCGTCGCGCTGGATGACGCGGGAATGCCCGTCGGCCTTCAGATCATGGCGCCGCTTAACGAAGATGAACGCGCCCTTGCCGTTGCGCTGGCGTTTGAACGGACGCTCGGCACCTGCCGCGAACGCCTCGGCACGCCGCCACTCTGCCGATAACCCGGCAACCCGATCCGGCATCACGGGAATCCGGTCGCGACAGTCCCGTTTTCGCGCCATTAATTTTTTTTAGTCCATGGACCGTATTCTTTGCCCCATACAAGCGGCAGCGAGCAGGACGAACTCCGTGCAGGATAGTTACGGCGCTATTACTTCAGTTAAATTCGAGCAGAAATTTTTTACGTCGGTCGACGGATCCTATTTTCGTAAATCGCCCCTGACCGAGGAGCCCGTGTTCATTCTCAATCTGGGCGGTGAGGAGATCACCCTGCCGATCAAGGGAATTTGCCGGGAATTCGGTATCAAGGAGAACTCTGCGGACTTCGCGATGCTGGAAATGGTGGCGGCAGGCCTGGATTACGTAAAGATACTGATGCCGGGCGACACGTTTCCCAAAGAGTTGCTGACCGGCGAAGCGTCCTGGGACGTCAGTGCAGAACATCGAACCATCGCAAAGCAGCGGGTCTGCATGAAGCTCGTGTCCTGGGTCTCGGGCGACGAAAACCGGATTACTGAGCCACGGGAACTGATCCGGATCGCCGACGACCCGCAGATAAAGGCAAAAATCAACGCAGCGTTCGAACAAGCTGCCGCAGCACTGGATAATCCGAACGCCACCAGGGACATGGTCGTCGACCTGATCGAGGAACTGGCCTATGAACTCGCCTATATCGAAAAACTGCGCGACCGGTTCCGCAGTGTGCTGGCCATGGAGGCGAAGGTAAAACGTGTCCGGCATGCATCCGCAAAGCAACGCAGCCTCCTCGATACCGCCACATCGGTCACCAAACTGACTTCGATCGCGGCCAGGGAATTCGAGCGTGAATTCGCTTTGGCAGACGGTCAGACGAACGAAATCATCAGCATGCTCCAGAACATCCACGCACAAAAGGAATACATTCGGGGAGTCCGCGACTCGGTCAACCGTCGCATGGTCGCATGGGATGACGTGTTGCGCGCCTGGGATCGGCAGTCAGGAATAATTTCCGCCGACACGCCGGACCTGATGCGCGACACATACCGTTTCCTCGCACCGCGATACATGCAGACCGACGATTGGCTGCTGGCCGCCCAGGTGAAACAGACGGTCGATATCGAAAAAATCGGCTCCCAGTGGTAGGCAGGCAACTTCGCGGCGGCACAAGCCCTGCCCCGGATCAGGCTTCGGCGTCCAGCCCCATGAGGTCCCGGGCATAGGCTGCCGCTTCAAAGGGTCTCAGATCCTCGGCGCCTTCGCCGACGCCAATGGCGTGCACCGGCAATCCGAATTTTTCCGCCAGCGCGACCAGCACCCCGCCCTTGGCCGACCCGTCCAGTTTCGTCACCACCAGCCCGGTCACCGCGACCATGTCCCGGAAGATTTCAACCTGGCTGTGTGCGTTCTGCCCGACCGTCGCATCCAGCACCAGGATGCAGTCATGCGGCGCATCGGGATCCAGCTTCTTTATCACGCGGTTGATTTTTTCCAGGCCGGCCATCAGGTCCTTCCGGTTCTGCAACCGGCCGGCGGTATCGATCAGCAGGATATCCGCGCCTTCGGCCTTCGCGGTCTGCAACGCATCGAAGGCCAGGCCCGCGGCATCGCCGCCCTGCTTGCCGGCGATGACGCGGCAACCCGCCCGCTCGCCCCAGATCTGCAGTTGCGAAACAGCCGCCGCACGGAATGTATCGCCCGCAGCCAGCATCACATTATAGCCTTCGTCCTTATACTGCTGCGCCATCTTGCCGATTGTCGTGGTCTTGCCGCTGCCGTTCACGCCGACAACCAGCACCACATGCGGCCGGCGGCCGGGAACAATGCCCAACGGCACCGCCACCGGGTTCAGTATGGCCGCGATACCTTCGGCCAGCGCCGCACGAACCTCGTGATCGCTGACTTCCCTGTCGAAACGCGTCGCTGCCAGGCTGGCGGTCAATCGTGCCGCCGTCGCGGGGCCCAGATCGGCCGTAATAAGCAGGTCTTCCAGTTCCTCCAGCGCCGCCGCATCCAGCTTGCGCCTGGTGAAAATGCCGGAAATGCCGCCAACCAGCTTGGAGGATGATTTCGACAGCCCGGCTTTAAGGCGGCCCAGCCAGCTTGTTCCGGTCATGCCGCCAGCCTGCCTGTCAATTGCGCGCCGTCGCGGCCCGTGACCCGTAACGTCGCCATGCTGCCGTTCGGCAGGCCGGATTCGCACAGGATCGGCGCATAATGTTCGGTGCGGCCAACGTCGTCCTGCTCCACCAGCACCGAAGCGTCCCGCCCGATCCTGCTGTCCAGGAACCGCGCCGCCGCCGCGTCGCCGGCCTCGCGAAGCAGTCGGGCGCGTTCGCGCCGCACGATCATGTCGACCTGCGGCATCCGCGCCGCCGGCGTGCCGGGCCGGGCCGAATAGGGAAAGACATGCAGCCATGTCAGCCCGCATTCCTCGATCAGATCGTATGACCGCCGGAACATGTCATCGGTTTCGGTCGGGAATCCGGCGATCAGGTCCGCGCCCAGCACCACATCGGGACGCGCTGCGCGGATGCGGTCACAGATGGCAATCGCTTCGTCGCGGCCGTGCCGCCGCTTCATGCGCTTCAGTATCATGTCGTCGCCCGATTGCAACGACAGGTGAAAATGCGGCATCAGACGCGGTTCGTTTTCAATCAGCCGCAACAGGTCGGCGTCGATTTCGATACAGTCAATCGATGAAATGCGCAGGCGCGGCAATTCGGGCACATTTTGCAGCAACCGGCGCGCCATTTGCCCCAGCGCCGGGCGGCCGGGCAGGTCCGTCCCGTAAGACGTTATATCCACCCCGGTCAGGACAATTTCGCGATATCCGTTTTCGACAAGTTGCCGGACCTGCGTAACGATTTCGCCGATGGGTACCGAGCGGCTGTTGCCGCGCCCGAACGGAATGATGCAGAAGGTGCAGCGATGATCGCAACCCTGCTGAACCTGCACGAAGGCGCGGGCGCGACCGTCGAAACCCTCGATCAGATGCCCCGCCGTTTCGCGCGCCTGCATGATGTCGCCGACCTGCACGCGCATGTTGGCGATATAGGATTCGGGCCGCAGTTTTTCCGCATTACCAAGCACCCTGTCGACTTCGGGCATCGCCGCGAAGGCTGCCGCGTTCACCTGCGCCGCGCAACCGGTCACGATAATTTCAGCGTCAGGATTGGCGCGCCGCGCCTTGCGGATCGCCTGCCGGGCCTGGCGTTCGGCTTCCGCCGTGACGGCGCAGGTATTGAAAATGATCGCGTTGCCGCGGTCGGACACGCAGTCGCGGATGACTTCGGATTCAAAGGCGTTCAGCCGACAGCCGAACGTGACGATTTCCGGTTCCTGGCGCTGGCCCGTCCTCATGCCGTGCCCACCGCATCGT
This sequence comes from Alphaproteobacteria bacterium, assembly GCA_040905865.1. Taxonomy (NCBI): domain Bacteria; kingdom Pseudomonadati; phylum Pseudomonadota; class Alphaproteobacteria; species Alphaproteobacteria bacterium. The sequence continues at coordinate 16,181 of JBBDQU010000001.1, read as the reverse complement.
CCAGAACGCCCGTGTAGACAAAGGCGACCGGGCCGCTCATCACCACATGATTGTCATCGCGCCACTCGATGAACAAAGAGCCGCCGTCCAGGATCACTTCGACCCTGCGATCCGTCAGGCCGCGACGCGACGCCGCCACGGCAACCGCGCAGGCGCCCGACCCGCAGGCCCGGGTAATCCCGGCCCCCCGCTCCCAGACGCGCATCCGGACACGGTTCCGGTCCAGCACGGTCACGAATTCGACATTGGTGCGCTCGGGAAACAGGGGATCGTGTTCCACCCGCGGACCCAGCGTCGCCAGTTCAACCGCTTCCGCGTCATCGACGAAAAACACGCAATGGGGATTACCCATGCCCACCGCCGCGGGCTGGCTGTAAGGCCCGGCCGCGAAGTCGAGCGCCAGCGTATCCACCTCCCGACTGAGCGGAATACAGCGCCAGTCCAGTTGCGCTTCCCCCATATCGACCGCGACCTGCCCGCGCGCATCCACATAAGCCGGCAACAGGCCGGCGGCGCTCTGCAACGTGATTGTATTGTTCTGCCGCGCCTGCATCAGCCGCGCCGCGATACAGCGTGTTGCGTTGCCGCAGGCGCCGGATTCGCTGCCGTCCGAATTGTAGAACCGCAGGAAAACATCGGCATCGCCGTTCTTCGGCGGCTCCAGCAGGACAAGCTGGTCGCAGCCGACGCCATGCCGCCGGTCGGCGATCAGCCTGACCTGGTCAGCGGACAGCGTAACGGGTTCGTCGCGCACATCGATGATGACGCAATCATTACCCAGGCCGTGCATCTTGGTAAACGGTATCATTGTCACTTATCCGCGTTCGCCGCCTTATATGGCCTGCAACATGGGCATGTCCACCCGATTTGGCCAAAGTCGATTGCCTATCAGATGCTTGACTTGCCCCGATGCGGGGCGTACAAGCGCCCATTCTTTCGGGAAACGCAGTGTTTCCGGCCCCAAGGGGCTCCGCCAGTCCGCGAGTATCGCGCACTGGCGCGTTTTGCGTTTGCCGTGACGGAACCGTTTTGAGGGTGTCATGTTCGAGTCGCTTTCAGGTCGTTTGAGCGATGTGTTCGGGAAGCTTCGAGGCCGGGGCGCGTTAAGCGTCGCCGACATCGACGCGGCGATGCGCGATGTCCGCGTGGCGCTGCTGGAAGCCGACGTGGCGCTGCCGGTCGTGCGCAGTTTCATCGACCGGGTAAAGGAAAGCACGGTCGGCCAAGAGGTCATCCGCTCTGTCACGCCGGGCCAGATGGTCATCAAGATCGTCCATGACGAACTTGTCGCGACACTGGGCGCGGATTCCACGGGACTTGACCTGAACGCACCGGCGCCGGTGGGGATCATGATGGTCGGGCTGCAGGGGTCCGGCAAGACGACAACAACCGCCAAGATCGCCGCGCGCCTGCAGAACCGCGACCGCAAGAAGGTCCTGATGGCCTCGCTGGATACCCGGCGGCCGGCCGCCCAGGAACAGTTGAAGGTGCTGGGCGAACAGGCGGGCGTATCGACGCTGCCGATCGTCGCCGGTCAGCGCCCCGTCGAAATCGCCAAACGCGCCGGCGACGCGGCGCGTTTCGGCGGATATGACGTCATCCTGTATGACACCGCCGGCCGGCTGCAGATCGACCAGGGGTTGATGGACGAAGTCGCCGCGGTCCAGACCGCGGTCAGGCCGCATGAAATTCTGCTGGTGGCGGACGCCATGACCGGCCAGGACGCGGTCAACGTCGCGGAAGGGTTCAAGGCGCGCCTGCCGCTCACCGGTATCGTGCTGACACGGGTCGATGGCGACTCACGCGGCGGCGGCGCGTTGTCGATGCGGGCCGTGACCGGCTGCCCGATCAAGCTGATCGGTACCGGCGAGACCCTTGAGGCACTGGAGGATTTCCATCCCGACCGGATCGCCGGCCGCATCCTTGGCATGGGCGACGTCGTCAGCCTGGTGGAGAAAGCCGCCGAAGGCATCCAGCAGGACGAAGCCGAAGCGCTCGCCAAAAAGATGCGGAAGGGTGAATTCGACCTGAACGACATGGCCAAGCAGCTGAGCCAGATGCGCAAGATGGGCGGCATTTCCGGCATGCTGGAACTGTTGCCCGGCGTCGCCAAGGCCAAGGCGGCAATGGCAAAACAGAATATCGATGACAGGGCGATCCTGCGGCAGGAAGCCATCATATCGTCGATGACCCGCAAGGAACGCCTCCAGCCCAAGGTCATTCATGCATCGCGCAAGAAACGCATTGCGGCGGGATCCGGGACATCGATCCAGGACGTCAACAAGCTGCTGAAGCAGTTCATGACGATGCAGAAAATGATGAAGCGGGTAAACAAGATGGGCAAGAAGGGCCTGATGCGGCACGGCATCGAGGGGCTCCTGCCACGCATGTAACGGTTTCCACGCAACGATTTCACGGCCGCCGGTGGCGGCGTTCGAACGATACCAACACCCAGCAAGGTTTAAACGTTAAGGAGACGAAAAGTATGGCGCTGAGAATCAGACTCGCCCGCGGTGGTGCCAAGAAGCGCCCGTATTACCGCATTGTCATTGCCGACTCGCGCATGCCGCGGGATGGCCGCTATATCGAAAAGGTCGGCAGCTACGATCCGATGCTGGCCAAGGATAATCCCGACCGTATCCAGCTTCTCGAAGAACGCATCCGGCACTGGCTGTCGGTCGGCGCATTGCCATCCGACCGGGTTGCCCGGTTCCTGGGCCGGGCCGACATCATTCCGATGCCGGCGTTTTCGACAAATCAGACCAAGCAGCACCTGCCGAAGGCCAAGGCGCAGGAACGGCTGAAGGAAGCGGCGGATTCGGCCGCCAAGGCAGCGGAAGCCGCCAAGGCAGCAGAGGAAGCCGCCAGGGCCGCCGCCGAAGCACCGGCGGAAGAGGCGCCGGCTGAGGAAGCGCCTGCGGAAGAAGCCGCCGAAGAAGCCAAGGCAGAGTAACGGCAGGTTCCGGTGAGCAGTCAGATGGCAAAAATGGCGGAAACGAAGGTCTGTGTCGGGGTCATTACCGGCGCGCAGGGCATTCGTGGTCAGGTCCGGGTGAAAAGTTTCACCGCGGAACCGACCGATATTGCCGCCTATGGGCCGCTGACCGACGCCAATGGCAGTCGCGAATTCCGGCTTGAGCTCACCGGCTCGGCAAAGGGGGTTCTGCTGGCAAGGGTATCCGGAATCATCGACCGCAATGCGGCGGAAACGCTGCGCGGGATCGAACTCTATGTCGATCGCGACGCATTGCCGGAACCCGAAGAGGAAGAATTCTACCACGCGGACCTGATCGGCCTGCCCGTTGTCCTGTCGGACGGCACGCCGTATGGCGCCGTGCGCGCGCTGTATGATTTCGGCGCGGGCGACGTGATAGAACTCATTCTCGATGCCGGCGGCGTCGCGGTATTGCCGTTTACCCATGCCGTGGTGCCGGATATCGACCTGGAGGCAGGCCGGATCACCGTCGTCCCGCCAACGGAAATCGAGGCGCGCGGGGAAGAGGATACAGACCAATGAGTATCTGGACCGCCCGCGTGCTGACCATTTTCCCCGACATGTTTCCGGGACCGCTCGGTCATTCGCTTGCCGGCCGTGCGCTGGAAGAAGGGCACTGGAGCCTGCAGGCCATCGACATTCGGGACTTTGCCACCGATGCCCATCGCACGGTGGACGATTCACCGTTCGGCGGCGGCCCCGGCATGGTGATGCGGGCCGATGTGCTGGAAGACGCGCTGGATTCGGTCGCCGATGCGCCGGGACCGGTCATCTACCTGACGCCGCGCGGCAAACCGTTCGATCAGGCAACCGCGGCATCGCTTGCCGAAGGACCCGGTGCGACGCTGCTTTGCGGACGTTTCGAAGGCATCGACGAAAGGCTGATCGAGGAATACCGTTTCCAGGAAATCAGCGTCGGCGATTTCGTGCTGTCCGGCGGCGAGCCGGCGGCTATCGCCCTGATTGACGCCTGTGTAAGACTGCTTCCCGGTGTCATGGGCGCCGCGGATTCACTTGTCGAGGAAAGCTTCGCGCAGGGGCTGCTCGAATACCCGCAATATACCCGGCCGGCGCAATGGCGCGGACGGAACACGCCGGAAATACTGCTTTCCGGCCATCATGAAAAAATTCGTGCCTGGCGGTTGGCCCAGGCGGAACGTATCACGCGCGAGCGGCGCCCGGACCTCTGGGACCGGTACGTCGAACGGGCGAAGCAAACGAGGACAAATCCATGAATATCATCGAACAACTCGAAAAAGAGCAGGTCGAGACGCTGACCGAAACCCGCGCGGTTCCGGATTTTCAGGCCGGCGACACATTGCGCGTCCATGTGAAGGTCATCGAAGGAACGCGCGAACGCGTTCAGGTCTTCGAGGGCATGTGCATCGCACGCAAGAATGCGGGCCTCAACAGCGCCTTTACGGTGCGCAAGATCAGCTATGGCGAAGGGGTGGAGCGTATTTTCCCGCTTTACAGCCCCCGGATTGACCAGATCGAGGTCGTGCGGCAGGGTGCGGTGCGCCGTGCGAAACTGTATTATCTGCGCGGACGCCGCGGCAAATCGGCCCGTATTGCCGAACGCAGCATGTCGCGCCGCGCCGGTTCGCAGCAGGATTCGGGGACGCCGGACACCGGCAGCGAAAGCTGATTGGAACGGATTTCGTGAATCTGTTTCAAGGTGGTATGAGATAATGTCCTTTGCCAGAAAGGACAGCAGGGCTTAAATCGCTGGGGGGAGACAGCCGCCCGACAGGCTATGCCAGGCAGCATGTCCAGAGAAAAATCACTGTGATTCCGGTAATAATGCCTGCTTCGGGGCAGGAACGGGATGAGGGAGCGAAATGGCCAAATCGCGTACATTGTTCGACAAGATCTGGGACAGCCACGTTGTCAGCGTACAGGATGACGGGTCCAGCCTTCTGTATATCGACAAGCACATCATTCACGAAGTCACAACGCCGCAGGCCTTCGAAGGCCTGAAGGCGGCGGGCCGGAAGGTACGGCAGCCGGAAAAGACCCTGGCGGTCATCGACCACAACATCGCCACGACCCGCGGCGGGGTGGTCGAGGAAGACTCGCTCCTGCAGATCGAAACCCTGCGCGCCAATGTTGCCGAATTCGGTGTCCAGTTGTTCGAGGTCGACGACCCCCGCAACGGCATCGTCCATGTGATCGGACCGGAACAGGGATTTACCAATCCCGGCAATACGCTCGTCTGCGGCGACAGCCATACCGCCACGCATGGCGCCTTCGGCGCGCTGGCTTTCGGTATCGGCACATCGGAAGTCGAGCACGTGCTGGCGACGCAGACCCTCATCCAGGCGCCCGCGAAGAACATGCGCGTGACCGTCACGGGCGAACTGCCCTTCGGCTGCAGCGCGAAGGACATCGTCCTCACCATCATCGGCACCGTCGGCATTGGCGGCGGCACCGGCCATGTCATCGAATTTGCCGGGCCGGCGATCCGCGCGCTGTCGATGGAAGGCCGCATGACGATTTCCAACATGGCGATCGAAGCCGGCGCCCGCGCCGGGCTGATCGCGCCGGATGAAAAGACCTTCGAATACGTCAAGGGCCGGCCGTTCGCGCCGAAGGGCGCGGCCTGGGAAACGGCGCTGGCGTACTGGAAGACGCTGCCTTCGGACGAAGGCGCGGTATACGACAAGGATGTCACCATCGACATCAGCGGCATTGAGCCGAAAGTGACCTGGGGAACGACCCCGCAGGACGTGGTGCCCATAACCGGTGTCGTGCCGGACCCGAAGGACGCGGCAAACCAGGGCGAACGCGAATCCATGGAGCGCGCGCTGAAATACATGGGGCTGGTTCCGGGCACAAAGATGCAGGACATTGAAGTCGATGTCGTCTTCATCGGTTCCTGCACCAATGGCCGGATCGAGGATATCCGTCAGGTCGCCAAAGTAGCCAAAGGCCGCAAGGTCGCCGGCAGCGTGCAGGCAATGATCGTCCCCGGCTCCGGTCTGGTCAAACTGCAGGCCGAAGAAGAAGGGCTCGACAAGATACTGCTGGAAGCCGGCTTCGAATGGCGGGAGCCCGGTTGCTCGATGTGCCTGGCCATGAATGTGGACAAGATGCAGCCGGGACAGCGTTCCGCCTCCACCTCGAACCGCAATTTCGAGGGCCGTCAGGGACGCGGCAGCTTTACGCATCTGGTCAGCCCGGCCATGGCGGCGGCGGCGGCCATCACCGGCCATCTTGCCGACCCAAGAGAATTTCTGAAAGACTGATCGCAACCCCGAAGGGGACGAGGGAGGATGTCGTAATGGAAAAGTTCAGGAAAGTGACCGGCGTCGCTGCGCCGATGGACATGATCAACATCGATACGGACAAGATCATTCCGAAGCTGCACCTGCGCACCATCAAGCGCACCGGGCTTGGCAAGTTCCTGTTCGAGGAACTGCGCTACACGCCGGACGGCAAGGAAAATCCCGACTTCATCCTGAACAAGGAGCCGTACCGCAACGCCAGGATCATTATTGGCGGCGACAATTTCGGCTGCGGCTCGTCGCGTGAGCACGCGCCCTGGGCGCTGATGGATTTCGGCATCCGCTGCGTGATTTCCACCAGTTTCGCCGACATTTTCTACAACAACTGCTTCAAGAACGGCATCCTGCCGATCCGCGTATCGAAGGACGAACTGGATGCGCTCATGGCGGACGCCAGCGATCCGGAAAATCCGGAACTGACCATCGACCTCGAGGAAATGCTGATCCGCCGCCCGAACGGCGCCGCCATTTCCTTCAAGCTGGAGGAATTCCGGCGCGACTGCCTGCTGGACGGGCTGGACGATATCGGCATCACGATGCAGAAAAATGAGTCGATCGGCGCGTTCGAAGAAAAGCAGCGGCTTAGCCAGCCCTGGCTTTATCCGGCCGCGGCGGAATGAGCACACCAAAAACCCTGTTCGACAAGATCTGGGACAGCCACGAGATTGACGTAACAGAAGATGGCCTCAGCCTGGTTTATGCCGACCGTGTTCTGATCATGGAGATGCAGCCGCAGGCCTTCGAAGCCCTGCGGTTGAACGGGCTGACGGTCCGTCATCCGGAAAAGATCATCGGCGTCATCGATCACGTCATACCCACCAAGGATCGCGACAAGCCCATCGCCGATCCGGTTTCGCGGATGATGGTCGAGCAGGCGCGGATTGACTATGCGGAATTCGGCGTCGAACTGATCGACATGTTCGACCCGCGCCAGGGTATCGTCCATGTCATCGGGCCGGAACAGGGGTTCACCCTGCCCGGCGTGACCCTGTTCTGCGCCGACAGCCATACGGCCACCAACGGCGCGCTCGGCTGCTTTGCGATGGCGGTCGGCACCTCGGAAGTAGAGCATCTCCTGGCAACCCAGACGCTCACCCTCCCCCGGCCGAAAACCATGCGCGTCACCGTTGACGGCGTATTGCCGGCCGGCTGTTCCGCCAAGGACATCATCCTGGCGATCATTGGCAGGATCGGCACCGCCGGCGGCACGGAGCATGTGATTGAATATGCAGGCTCCGCGATCCGCGACCTGTCCATCGAAGGCCGTATGACCGTCACGAACATGTCGGTCGAAGCGGGCGCCCGCGCGGGCATGATCGCCCCCGACGAAAAAACCTACGAATACCTCAAAGGTCGCCCGCGCGCACCGCAGGGTGAAGCCTGGGACAAGGCGCTGGAATACTGGAAGACGCTACCGACGGACCCCGATGCCGACTTCGACAAGGAAGTCGTCATGGACGCGGCGCAGATCGCGCCGCAGGTCACCTGGGGTACGAATCCCGAGGAAGTGGCGCCCATCGACGGCAGGGTTCCCGACCCGCGCGATGCAGAAAGCATCGACCGGCGGCGTATGATGGAACGGTCGCTGCGTTACATGGGCCTGCAGCCGGGCACCGCGATGGCCGATATCGAAATCGACCGGGTCTTCATCGGTTCCTGCACCAACAGCCGGATCGAGGACCTGGAAGCCGCCGCCGCCGTTGCCCGCGGCCGCCGCGTGGCGGATGGCGTCAGCGCCATGGTCGTTCCCGGTTCCGGGCTGGTCAAGCGCGAAGCCGAGGCGCGGGGGCTCGACAGGGTCTTCATCGAAGCCGGATTTGAATGGCGCGATCCCGGGTGTTCAATGTGCATCGCCATGAACGGCGACAACATCGAACCGCACCAGCGCTGCGCCTCGACCTCCAACCGGAATTTCGAGGGCCGCCAGGGACGCAATGGCCGGACCCATCTTGTCAGCCCCGCCATGGCCGCCGCGGCGGCCGTCACCGGGCGGCTTACCGACATACGCACACTTGAACCGAAGTCGTCCTGAAACAAATCAGGGCCGTAAAAAAAGGAACGAAAATGGCGGCGAACAAATCTCTCCTTATCCTGCCGGGCGACGGCATCGGCCCGGAAGTCATGGGCCAGGTACGCAGGGTCATCGACTGGTTCGACAACCGCCGCGAAGTCACCTTCAATGTTACCGAGGACCTTGTCGGCGGCGCCGCCTATGACGCCCACGGCACGCCGCTGACCGACAATACACTGGCGGCGGCGATGGCGGCTGACGCCGTACTGTTCGGGTCAGTCGGCGGCCCGAAATACGACGATGCGCCGCGCAACCTGCGTCCGGAAATGGGCCTGCTGCGCCTGCGCAAGGAACTGGACCTGTTTGCCAACCTGCGGCCGGCGATCACCTTCGATGCGCTGCTGGACGCCTCCAGCCTGAAACCGGAAGTGATCAAGGGGCTTGACCTGATGATCGTGCGGGAGTCGACCGGCGGCGTCTATTTCGGCGAGCCGCGCGGGATTGAAACGCTGCCGGACGGCCATCGCCGCGGCGTGGACACGCAGGTCTATACCGATACCGAAATCAGCCGCGTCGCAGAAGTGGCCTTCGACCTCGCCCGGGTTCGCCGCGGCAAGGTGACATCGGCCGAAAAGGCCAATGTGATGGAAACCGGCGTGCTGTGGCGCGATGTCGTCACGAAGCTGCACGCAGCGAAGCACACCGATATCAGCCTTGAGCACATGTACGCGGATAACTGCGCCATGCAGCTGGTCCGCGCGCCGACCCAGTTCGACGTCATCCTGGCCGACAACCTGTTCGGCGATATCCTGTCCGATTGCGCCGCGATGCTGACGGGATCGCTGGGCATGCTGCCGTCAGCAACCCTGGGTGCGCCGGATGACAGCGGCCGCCGTCGTGCCCTGTACGAGCCGGTGCACGGCAGCGCGCCCGATATCGCCGGCAAGGGGCTGGCCAATCCGCTGGCCTGCCTGCTGAGCTTCGCCATGTTGCTGCGCTATTCCTTCGATCTGCATGAGGATGCAGATCTGATCGAGGAAGCGGTCCGTAACGTACTGCAAAGCGGTGTCCGGACCACGGATATCATGGGCCCTGGCGCGGCGCGGGTTTCGACCAATGTGATGGGCGACGCCATATTGCGGGAACTGGACAAACAGGCGGCCTGACCGGATTGTGGCGTCGGAAAACGGCCACAGGATACGGGATACGACGAAACGCCCGTCCAGGCGCCCGCACCGACCCACCAATCCGGCCCTTGATTACGGAGCAAGGCGGGACTAGTTTACGGTGCAGACGGATTAATGGAGGTTTGACCATGCGTAAAATTGTCATTACTTCGATTGCAGCGCTTGCCGGGATTACCTTCGCCGCGTCGGCCCAGGCGGATGGCGATTGCGGCTGGGGCGAACATGTCGCTTCCACGCCCAAACCGGTCGTGACAGCGGACAACGCAACGCCGATGCCGCAGACGCCGGCGACCGCTGACTCCAAAAAGGGCGGCTGACCGCCGACCCCCGTTAACGGAATTATTTTCGGGCGAGGGGGAAACTCCTCGCCTTTTCTTATTGTCCGGTCGCCATAACCGTGCGCCGGCAACGACTTACAGCAGGACCAATACGATGGGGTATAGAGTTGCAGTTGTCGGCGCGACAGGAAATGTCGGTCGGGAAGTATTGACCACACTGTCGGAACGGGACTTTCCGGTCGACGATATCGTCGCGCTGGCGTCCGACCGATCCAGCGGGAGCACCATCTCGTTCGGCGAGGACGACGTGCTCACGGTACGGAAACTCGACGATTTCGACTTCAAGGGAATCGATATCGTCCTGTCCTCCCCCGGCGCCAAAGTGTCGGCGGTTTTCGCGCCGCGCGCCGCGAAAGCCGGCGCCGTGGTAATCGACAATACGTCGCAATTCCGTATGGACCCCGATGTTCCGCTGATCGTGCCGGAAGTGAACGGCCATGCCATCGCCGATTATGGCCGCCGCAACATCATCGCGAATCCGAACTGCTCAACCATCCAGATGGTCGTCGCGCTGAAGCCGCTGCACGATCTGGCGGTCATCGAACGGGTCGTGGTCAGCACCTACCAGTCGGTTTCCGGCGCGGGTCGCGCCGCGATGGATGAATTGTTCAGCCAGACACGCGGTATTTTCGTCAACGACGCGATGGAAAAGCGTGAATTCACGAAACAGATCGCGTTCAATGTCATCCCCCAGATCGACATCTTCATGGAAGACGGCTCAACCAAGGAAGAGTGGAAGATGGCGGCCGAAACCAAGAAAATCCTCGATCCCCGTATCAAGGTCTCCGCGACCTGCGTGCGGGTCCCGGTCTTCATTGGCCATGCCGAGGCGGTCAATATTGCCTTCGCCAACCCGATCTCGGTCGAGGAGGCGCGCGCCGCGCTGTCCGCGGCGCCGGGTGTCATCGTGGTCGATCACCATGTCGAGGACGGTTTTGTCACGCCGGCCGAATGCGCCGGCGAGGACGCCGTCTATGTCAGCCGGATCCGCGACGATGGCTCGATCGAAAACGGGCTGAACCTCTGGGTGGTGTCCGACAACCTGCGCAAGGGCGCGGCCCTGAACGCGGTGCAGATCGCCGAAGCGCTGGTCGCGGGGTATCTCGAAAAAGCGGCGTGAGCCGCCGGCGGCCGGCTTCCCCATGGTAACAGCGGCATCCGGCCTCCCTGCCCCGGGGGAAGGCCGGAACGGATCTTCAGCACATTGCCGACGCGCCAAACACATAGGGCGGCGCAAGTATATCGTCCAGGCGTTCAACAAGCATGAGGTCGTCCGCTGTAACGGATGCGGCCAGTAGCGCGTGTATACCGGAAACCGCGAGCGCCAGCGCCTGCCCGGTATCCTTCCCGCCCAGAATATGGCCGACATACAGTGCGACGAACGCATCGCCCGCGCCATGCGCCGGAATATCGATAAAGGGCGCCGACGATTTCCAGACGCCATCCGCCGTTACGGCGATTGCGGCAATCGAACAACCCTCGCGGATTCCCGTAACGATAACGGTCGCCGGCCCGGCCCGGCGCAGGACCCGCGCTGCCTGAACCGCATCCACGGCCGAGTGGATCGATACGCCGGAGAGATATTCTGCTTCGAAGACGTTTGGCGTAATGATGTCGGCAGCCGGGATCGCCAGATCACGAAAGAATTCCGGTATACCGTCGGCGACATAGAAGCGGCCGTTATCGCCCATGACCGGATCGCAGCACCAGAAAGCGCCGCCGCCTGCCGCGCGAATCCGCGCCGCCACGTCGAAAACCACCGGCCCCGTTTCCGCACTGCCGAGATACCCGGACAACACGGCGTGGCAATCCGCAAAAAGCCCCCGGGTATCCAGCCCTGCCGCCAGGGCGGCAATTTCCATCGCCGGGCGCACGCCGCCCGTGAACGCGCCATGGGCGGGATGGTTCGAATACGCCACTGTATCGATAGGCCAGACATCGTGGCGAAACCGCTGCAGAATTGGCACCGCCACGGCATTGCCGACATAGCCGCTGGTGACCCTGGACTGAATGGAAAGAATTGCCATGACAAGCAGAATAGCCGCCTTGCAAGGTAAGCGAAGTCTAAAAAAATTCATTCAGGGGCGGACAGGACGATGCCGAGGCGGTCTTTTCCAGGCCGCCTCGGCATCCAGGAGGCCAGGCCTCCACGATACGTGCTCCGGACGCTACGCCGCGCATCAATGAATTCGGTCTCCCTGGCAAGCAGACCGATTCCATATTTGCCTGACGGCTTCCCGAGCGAAGCCGCGGCGGTCCGGTTTCGGCGACCCCAGGAAGGAGCCGCCCGTGGTACAGGCCTGCCGAAGGGAGAAGCCCGCATAGCGGCCGCACAAATCCGCCACAGGCTCCGGACGAGCCCACGCGACGAACACATGCGGTTCGGCAAGACGCACCGGCAAAACGGTCCGAATGCCGATACAGCCAATCCACACCGGTATCTCCCGTTATCGAGAAAACAGTCGGCGGCAGTTCCTTGTGAACCCGCGACCGGCGTCCGCTCCACAACCGCAAAACCCGGTACTACCACGTATCGCTAGCGATAGTCCTGAAATGTCGGCGCCTTGTCCACGGCCAAAACCCATCCGGGAAATAATGTTGTGTACAGAATTCACAGGGATGCACAACCGGCGCACAGATTATACACGCAACTATCCACAGGGTTCCCGACGCGCCCTGTCCGGCAGGAGAATCCCGCCGGGCGGCATCACGAATATTGCAATAACATCAATAATTAATCGCCGATTTCATACCCTGTTAATAATTTGACATCAACCTGGTATCGTTGACTTGCCCTGGAATCAGGGCTAATTCAAACGCTGCGATAGTGTCGGAACGACTGTATCGTACGGCTGGTGTAGTGGTGGTTGAGGGGAGTTCGACATGAGCAACGGCGACAGACCGCTTTCGCCGCACCTCCAGATATATGCATGGCAATGGACAATGGCCTTGTCGATTCTGCATCGGGCGACCGGTGTCGGACTCGCGGCCGGTACGTTGCTGATGGTCTGGTGGCTGCTGGCGCTCGCGAACGGCGCGGAATCGTTCGAGACGGTTCAGACGGTTATCGGCTCCTGGATCGGCATACTGTGCCTTCTGGGCTGGACCTGGGCCCTGTTCTATCATTTCTGCAACGGTATCCGGCATCTGTTCTGGGATATCGGCATGGGGTTCGAGCTCGATACGGCGCGCAATTCCGGTTACACGGTCATCGTCGCATCCGTCGTATTTACCGGCCTGGCCTGGGTTGTCGGCTATATGGCAATGGGGGCGATGTAATGAGCCTGAGAACACCTCTCGGTCGCGTCAGGGGCCTCGGTTCCGCAAGAAGCGGCACGCATCATTTCTGGATGCAGCGGGTTACGGCCGTTGCGCTGATCCCGCTGACGCTCTGGTTCGTCTACGCGGTGATGTCGCTTGTCGGCGGCGATCATGCGACCGTATCCGCCTGGTTGCAGGTGCCCTACAACGCCCTGCTGATGATCCTTCTGATCGTCGCGACATTCCATCACATGCAACTCGGCCTGCAGGTTGTGATCGAAGATTACATCCATGGCGAAGGCGTCAAGATTGCCAGCCTCATGATCATGAAAGGCGGCAGCCTGATACTCGGCGTCGCCGCGGCCTTCGCGGTCCTAAAAGTAGCGTTCGGAGGGTGATGGGCGATGACTGAAGCATATCCGATTATCGATCACACCTATGACGTTGTTGTTGTCGGCGCCGGCGGCGCGGGGTTGCGCGCGACCTTCGGCCTCGCCGAACAGGGACTGCGGACGGCCTGTATCACGAAGGTATTTCCGACCCGCAGTCATACGGTTGCGGCGCAGGGCGGCGTTTCCGCCGCCCTCGGCAATATGGGCGAAGACAACTGGCAATGGCATATGTACGACACCGTCAAGGGGTCGGACTGGCTGGGCGACCAGGACGCCATCGAATACATGTGCCGCGAAGCTGTTCCGGCGATTGTCGAACTGGAACATTACGGCGTGCCGTTCAGCCGCACGCCCGATGGCAAGATCTACCAGCGGGCCTTTGGCGGCATGACCACCCATTTCGGCGAAGGCGCCCAGGCGCAGCGGACATGCGCCGCGGCGGACCGGACCGGCCACGCCATGCTGCACACGCTGTACCAGCAGTCGCTGAAGCATCAGGCCGAGTTCTTTATCGAATATTTCGCGCTCGACCTGATCATGGAAAACGGCGAGTGCCGCGGCGTCATGGCCTGGAACCTGGACGACGGCACGATCCATCGTTTCCGGGCGAAGCAGGTCATCCTGGCGACCGGCGGATGCGGGCGCATCTATTTCTCCTGCACCTCGGCCCATACCTGCACCGGCGACGGCGGCGGCATGGCGTTGCGGGCGGGCCTGCCGATGCAGGACATGGAATTCGTACAGTTCCACCCGACCGGCATCTACGGCTCGGGCTGCCTGATTACCGAAGGATCGCGCGGCGAAGGCGGTTACCTGACCAACAGCGAGGGCGAGCGTTTCATGGAACGCTATGCGCCATCCGCCAAGGATCTGGCCAGCCGCGATGTCGTCAGCCGCTCCATGACGATGGAAATCCGCGAAGGCCGCGGCGTGGGCGCGAAGAACGACCATATTTACCTGCATCTGGAACATCTCGATGCCCACCTGATCGAGGAACGCCTGCCCGGCATCGCCGAAACCGCGCGTATCTTCGCCAATGTCGACGTCACCACGGAACCGATCCCGGTTATCCCGACCTGCCACTACAATATGGGCGGGATCCCGACCAACCGGTTCGGCGAAGTCGTCACCATAAAGGATGGGAACCCCGATTACGCGGTGCCGGGACTGATGGCGGCGGGCGAAGCCGCCTGTGTGTCCGTGCACGGCGCAAACCGGCTCGGATCCAACTCGCTGCTCGATCTGGTGGTGTTCGGCCGGGCCACGGCCCTGCGTTGCGCCGAGACCATCGACCGTTCGGAATCGCACCGGCCCCTGCCGAAGGATGCGGGCCAGTATGCGCTGGACCGGCTGGACAAGGCCCGCCACGCGAATGGCGGCACGCCGACATCGGAACTGCGCCTGCAGATGCAGCTTGCCATGCAGAATAACTGCGCGGTGTTCCGGACCCAGGAAATCATGGACGAAGGCGTCGCCAAGATGGCCGAGGTCGCCAGGGGCGCGGCGGATATCAAGGTCACCGACCGGTCCATGGTCTGGAACTCGGACCTGGTGGAAACGCTGGAATTCGAGAACCTGCTGGAACAGGCGCTTGTCACCATTGAATCGGCGGCCAACCGGAACGAGTCACGCGGCGCGCATGCACGCGACGATGTTCCCGACCGCAATGACGAGGAATGGATGAAGCACACGGCGGCCTGGATCGACAGCGACTACAAGGTCACCATCGACTACCGTCCGGTGCATATGGAAACGCTGACCGATGAAATGGACACCGTGCCGCCGAAAGCACGCGTGTACTAAGGTGCGCTGAGCAAAAATAGGAAGTCTGACAGATGGTTGAATTCAATCTACCGAAGAACTCCCGGATTCGCGAAGGCAAGTCCTGGCCGGCCCCGGAAGGCGCAACCAATACCAAGAAATTCCGGATCTACCGCTGGAACCCCGATGACGGCAAGACGCCCCGGGTCGACACCTACACGATCGATATGGACGATTGCGGGCCCATGGTTCTGGACGCGCTGATCAAGATCAAGAACGAGATCGACCCGACGGTGACATTCCGGCGGTCCTGCCGCGAGGGCATCTGCGGGTCCTGCGCGATGAACATCGGCGGCGAAAACACGCTGGCCTGCACCAAGTATATCGAGGATGCATCCGGCGACGTGAAGATCTATCCGCTGCCGCATATGGCGGTGGTCAAGGACCTGGTGCCCGACCTGAAAACTGCCTATGCGCAGCTTTCGTCCATCGAGCCCTGGATAAAGACGGAATCGCCGCCGCCGCCGGATACGGAGCGCCTGCAGACCCAGGAAGACCGGGCAAAACTGGATGGGCTGTATGAATGCATCCTGTGCTTTTCCTGCTCGACGAGCTGCCCCAGCTACTGGTGGAACGGCGAACGCTATCTGGGTCCCGCCGTCCTGTTGCAGGCCTATCGCTGGATTGTCGACAGCCGTGACGAGCATACAGGCGAACGGCTCGATGCGCTGGAGGACCCGTTCCGGCTGTACCGCTGCCATACAATCATGAACTGCTCGAAGACCTGTCCCAAGGGCCTCAACCCGGCGCAGGCCATCGCCAATATCAAGAAACTTCTGGTCGAACGACAGCTGTAACGGCAGGCGGCACAAGTTTCAGGAGGGGCGGAAACGCCCCTTCAGACCGCTGACAAACCCCGTCGGATTTCCGGCGGGGTTTTCCTTTTGAG